>PBWV01000021.1 GCA_002728255.1 Rhodospirillaceae bacterium
CTATAAAGGCCCTTTTAGGCTTTCGGTTCAAGCGATTTGGTTGTGTGCTCGTCCTGTTTGCCGCCGGTTGCGCGCTTTAGGCGTCCCCTTTTTAGGGCGTGGCCAGCCAGCGGACGACAAAGGAGGGGCCCGCTGGGCGCAAAAGGGTACTTTCGATGCAACGAGTTGGGGCCGAGGTGGCTTAAGCGGCGGGGCTGGGTCGGTAGCTCAACACCGTGCAGATAGCGCCGAATGGATGTGGGATCGGTAAGGGCGCTAGTTCCTCCATCAACTCCAAGGGCGACAACAGCAGGTGGGTTGTCCCATCCGACCAGGGGGTTTTGAGGCGGAAGGTGAGGTGGTCGCTATCGATACACTGCAGCCGACTGTACTCCACACATACCTCTATGACTCAAAATGTATTGAGTCACCAATTAACAAAATTTTGACATCAAAACTTGGTCGCTCAGTATAATAAATCTCAAAGAAGCGAGAAATGTCACTTGTATGATTTCGCCAAAAATCCCAGTGAAACGGCAACAATGTCTTTGGATTCAGTTTGCGTGCAGTTTCAATCAGCTGCTCTTCGCTCATATACCATGTTGGGTTGACCGAGTCATGATCCACATGTCCAGTACAACCGCATCCCATTGCTAGAAGAGCGAAATCCAGTTCATGCTTGTCGCCAATTTCTGCTATGGCAGGTCCATCCCAAGTATCACCAGATACAAACAATTTGGTCCCTCCAGAGCTAAACACGAACGATGCTGCGTGCGGCTCCATAGGGTCATACGCAGGGTACACACTTATTTCGACATCTCCAACGTGCAGTGTGTCATCCGATTTCACCTCCCTAATACGACTCTCAGAAATACCGAATTCTCGCATATTGGCTGCGGATGATTTAGGCCCTATACAAAAAGCCTCAGTGTTGTTGAGAATAGGTACCAACGTGCCTTTATGGCAATGATCCACGTGATCATGCGTGGAAATGATACAGTCTGCTAACCGCACCTCATCTGGTTTGATCGGTATTGACGTAGATCGATAAGCATCTGGTACCGAATCGTCCGGTGTACCGTAGAAATATGGATCAATCCAAATTGTTGTCTGGGGGGTGCGATAGAGAAAACTTGGCCCTCCCAAGGACCAGAATGAAACCCCCCGCTCAACCGTACTCTGCTCCACTTCATCCAAGAATGTTTTGGGCCAATAAGCTACGTCGCGCATAATTTTTTTCTTTCGCCTATAAATCAATAAGGCAGAATACCGCCACATACATTGTACGTCTGTCCAGTCATATAGCTGGCATCACTAGATGCAAGAAAGACAACAACATTGGCTACATCTTCAGGTTCCTGAATACGGCCAAGAGGTATGCTGTCCACCGTACTTGCTTTCACGGACCCAATCGGAGCACCTTCGCGCTTAGCTATTTCACGGTCTATAAGGTCCCACATAGGCGTGTCGACTATCCCAGCACATACGCAATTGACGAGAATACGATGTTGGGCCAGTTCTAAGCCCATCTGCTTTGTCAATGCAACAACAGCATGTTTACTAGCTGCATAAGCACCTAGAGGGACATCCTTTCCAGGAGCAATCTTGCCGGCGCCAGAAGCGTTGTTTATTATCCTGCCTCCACCCCCAGTGTTTATCATCTGCCTTGCAGCAGCCTGAGAACAAAGTAAAACTCCTTTTGCATTTATATCCATCATTGTATCCCACACAGATTCATCAGTATCCATCAAGGGCACAACAGCTCCCACCCCAGCGTTGTTGACCAAGATATCTAATGACCCAAATTTGCCAACAGTATCCTGGACCATTTGATCTACATGTTCTTTCCGCGTCACATCGACCTGCAAAGCCACTGCTTGGCCGCCGTCCGACTCTATCTCCGCAACCACATTATCTGCATTACTGCTATCAATATCAGTGACCGCTACACTAACACCCTCAGACGCAAGTCGCAGACTAATGGCACGTCCAATTCCTCGTCCCGCACCAGTCACAATAGCCACCTGATCTTCTAAATCATATCTAGGCACAGTAGCCCTCCCCAAGAAAACTTCTAGTCGCTTTTATCTTTCATTTCATACGGATCCTGGACTAGTTCAAGAACAAAACCGTCCGGGTCCTTGAAGAAAACCACGTGCACAATTGCCCAACCCAAGTCGAAGTTTACGGGTTCAGATATAAATTCAACTCCCTTGGACTTTAATTCCTTGTAACTTGCCCAGACATCTGTCACCCCAAAGCAAAAATGTGAATGAGCGACGTCTCCCAATTGTGCATTGGAAACACTGCCTTCCGGGACTACATATTGCTGCAAATCGAGCTCTATACCTGGAGTATCAGGCGCCTCTAATCGGATTACCTCCATAACAACTTCCGGTTTACCGCACATCTTGGAGATAGTCTCACCCTCCAGCCTATGCCGTTCAACCTCTTTCATCCCGAGCAAGTCGCAATAAAAAGCCAGTGAGCGGTCCATGTCACTCACTGTTAAAGAAATGTGGTCAAGAATATTCACTGAATTAATCATAGAGACCTCCGGTCACCAGTAAGTACGTTACTAGCAGAAATTATATCACCCTCGCTGTTAATTCATAATCTCATCAGCTGTAAAACTTCTTCTCTTTAACGCACGTATCTAAGCCTATCGCAACATTTGGGGCAAATGATTCCAATAATGATGGAACCACAAGTCGAACACATTTAACGTGGAAAAAACACCAATATTTGTTGCATGCAGACCAGTCTATCATGTCAGAAGCAGCCAAGGATTCTCAAGTCCTTTTTCAAAGCGGAGAGAACTCTGGCATGTATAGGCACTATAAAGGCCCTTTTATGTCATCGGGTCAAGCGATTTGGTCGTGTGCTCGTCCCGTTTGCCGCCGATTGCGCGCTTTAGGCATCCGCTTTTTAGGGCGTGGCCAACCAGCGGACGACAGAGGAGGGTCCCGCTGGGCGCAAAAGGGGGTTTTCAATACAACGAGTCGGGGGATAGGCGGACTTTGAGGTGGTGCGCCGTCGGCGGAGGGCGGTGGCTTGTGGCGTGATGCGTTAGGCGGCGAAGTCCCACGCCTGTTGGGGTGGGGCTGAGGTGATGTCGAGAGTAAAGATCCGCGCTAATAGCGCCGCCCAAGTAAGTCGATGGGGGCGCAAGAAAGGCGCGGGCGAGCCCCAGGCGTCGAAGAGACCGTGGGCGACGGCGGGGTGGGTACGACCTGGCTCCGGTCGCGGGCATTGGGCGCAGGGATGCCGTGATAGCGCACTAGGTTGAGTCGGGGCGGTGGGATGAGAGCAAGAAAACGCGCCCGATTCTTACTCCTTTGAGAGTTAGGGATTCCAGACGTTCCACTTTCCGACTTTGTTCCATCCTTCGCATTCGGGACACGAACAAAGAAAGCGGAGGGCGAGTCGAGGTTGAGTAGATCGGTTCAGTGATCCACTATGGACCATCAGATAGTCGATGAAAACCACATCGCCACGTTGGGGGGTGATTTCTACCGGCGTCGCCCGAGCCAAATCGGCGACCAGCGGCCGCAAATCATCCATATGGCTGTACCGGCCAGACTGCTGTCCGGCTAGAATCCGGAATTTTCGGTTTGAACCAGGCCACACCATCGTCCCTCCTCCCTNGGGCTCAACGTCGGAGAGATAGATGAGCGTGATCATTCGGAACGGACCTGGAGTGATNTTCAGATGTCTGTGACCTCCATCCAGGTGGGGTGGTGGAGCCGATGTAGCTGAGGAGGGAAACTGGTTTATCGACCAGACGGCTTCCGGATATTCGCGCTGGCAACAAAATGCTCCTGGAGNAAAGGTCGCAAGGACTCTTGTCGCCGCCCGATATTCGGGTGTGCAGCACGCCAACAGTGCTGCATCGGTCAAGCCGAGGTGTTCGATTCTCGNGGGAGAGGCGTTTAGGTGCCAGAGGGCGTTGGCAGGTGGTGGTGTTGGCGGTTGCTTCCACGAGTCCGGTTTATCGGGATTCATACCAAGCCGTGTCCAAAGACCTGCTACTGNGCGATCAATGATTTCTTCGGGAATGAGATTCGATACGATCGTGTATCCGTCTTCGCGGTAGCTTTCTATATGCTCGGGAGAGAGGACCATACTGTGACGAGGCTCCAGGTGATCATTGTATACTGGGGGTCGCAACGCGTTTTTATTGTGCTACAATGCATGTGAACTATAAAGGCCCTTTTAGTTTTCCGGGTCAAGCGATTTGGTCGTGTGCTCGTCCCGTTTGCCGCCGGTTGCGCGCTTTAGGCGTCCGCTTTTTAGGGCGTGGCCAGCCAGCGGACGACTAAGGAGGGGGCCCGCTGGCTGCAAAAGGGGGTTNTCGATATGTAACTGCGGAGTATCCCAATACGACTTTGATGTCTGTTGGGATGAATATCGCTTGTGGATGCTAGATATAGGTATGCTATGGTCAACTATACCCGCCGGAGGCCGTGCACATATTGGGATCTGGGACATCCTTATGAGTCGCTCATCCAATGCTATTATTGATCTTAATGCAGGGGATCTGGTATTGTAGCTGCGCCTTTACCTATTTACTGGTTTTATTAAAAACTCCACGTGTAACACAGCAATTCCCGCAGCGTCGCTTACGCTCCTTGGGGCTACGCCCACCCCGTATGCGCGGGGTCGTGAATTGTGAAACCGTTATCTAAACTTATGAGTTGGCTATCGCGGGTTCGTTGACATAGGCAGATCGGTCGAGGACTTGCACTTCTTCTTCTAGTTTTTCGCCTAAACGATCTTTCTCCACTTCAAGGTCATACCGGGTTTGGAGATTGATCCAAAAACGATCCGTCGTATCGAAATAACGTGCAAGGCGCAGGGCTGTATCGGCGGTAATAGCTCGCTTACCATGCACAATCTCATTGATGCGGCGCGGCGGCACAGAAATATCCTTGGCCAAGCGATATTGGCTCAGGCTAAGGGGTTGGAGAAATTCTTCGAGGAGAATCTCTCCAGGATGAATAGGAGGCATTTTGTCTTGCACCATAGTAGAGGCTCCTTAGTGATAGTCTATAATTTCAACATGAATGGCATTTCCTTGACGCCATTCGAAACAAATCCGCCATTGATCATTAATGCGGATGCTATGCTGTCCTTTTCGATTACCAGAGAGCTGCTCCAATCGATTGCCCGGCGGAGAGCGTAAATCCTGTATGGATTCTGCGCATCAAGGATCAGTAATTTTTTCAGTGCCATATGCGCCAAAGGCCCAGAAAACTTACGGGATCCTTAGGCGATTAAAGACCCGTTCCGTCTCTTTGTCTTTAAATGATTGGATCATAATCAAATAACAACGCACTACAATATTAACGTCAAGCGTTACTATGTATGCAGCTGGGGCAAAAGCCGCGCTCCTTACACGAGAAGGCCACGGTCCGACTTTCGTTGCAGTCAGGACAATGCAGCCGGAGAAAACCGTGAGCGAGCATACCGCATTCCAGATAAGACCGCAATTCTCGCTCAACGTGAAATGGGAACGCATGCTCGCTGGTGCGCATGCGCTGGAGAAAGGTTTCTAGGTGATCGATCAGGACCCGATAGAGGAGATGGTGCTCGGGTGCTCGCCGCTGGTAGGTATGGGCTGGGTGGTGAAAAGAGGTGGTCATGGTGCCGACGGGATAGCAATATGCATTCCATCCAAAGCGGTCGTTGACCCCAGGGATGCTGCAATCCTCTATGCGCTGACCAGAAGCGACCTAGCGCATTGTCTTAAAAGGGCATCAGATGCGAATCGTTGTAGCCGGTCAGAAGGGGCGAATAGCCGATAGGAAGATTCTTTGGGCCGTCTAGGCACGGATGCTGGACTCTTACGCAGATGCTACAAGAAGTGTGTAGCAAAATTCATAAAAAAGAGGCCGCCTGAAGCAATTTCAGGCGGCCTCTTTCCAAATCGATAAGTCGTTGTTTTCAATGGTGGAGCTGAGGGGAATCGAACCCCTGACCTCAACAGTGCGATTGTTGCGCTCTACCAACTGAGCTACAGCCCCGGAGGCAGTGAGTGTATCGGCGCGTCAGTTCAGCGACGCAGCCAATCGTCACCCTGCGCAGCCGGTCCCCACGAGG
>PBWV01000022.1 GCA_002728255.1 Rhodospirillaceae bacterium
CTATAGGCCCGATCAGTGATTGATCGATAACCGGTCATCCTTTGGCGGCTTGCCCTAGCTGTTTTCTGGAGATATATCCATGAGAATTAAAGTGCTTGGTGCGGCCGCCGGGGGTGGCTATCCTCAGTGGAACTGTAATCATCCTAATAGCCAGCGGGCTCGAAGCGAAGATACTGCTTCGACGCCTAGGACTCAGTCTTCGGTAGCGGTCAGTGTGGATGATAAAAATTGGTTTTTGTTCAATGCTTCGCCTGACCTGCGACAGCAAATTAATGATAATGAGATATTGCATCCGCGGGAAGGGCTGCGAGATAGTCCAATACAGGGTATTATTTTGACCAATGCCGATGTGGATCACATTGCCGGCTTATTAAATTTAAGAGAGTCGCAACCATTCACGTTATATGGGACTGGAAAAGTCCTGCAGGTTCTCGAAGCAAATACAGTTTTTAATGTCTTGAATCCTAAATTTGTCGATCGTTGCCCAATAACCCTAGAAGAGCCGATTGAGATGGTCTTAACGGATGGTGGCGTGAGTGGCCTGACGGTTACTCCTTTTTCGGTTCCTGGTAAGGTTGCTCTGTGGCTGGAAGACGAGAAGGAAAAATTGGACCTTGCTGCAGTCGGCGAGGACACCATTGCCTTAGAGGTGAGTTCGCAGGAAGGTGGAAGGTTTTTCTATATCCCAGCCTGTGCAAGGATGACAACAGAGCTATCAGAAAGGATTCAGGGTGCTGACCTTGTTTTTTTTGATGGGACCCTATGGCGTGATGATGAGATGATCCGGGATAATGTAGGCATCAAAACCGGGAAGAGGATGGGCCATATGAGCATTTCTGGGGAAGAAGGTTCTGTTGCGGCCCTGAGGTCGTTAGGAATCAAAAGAAAAGTATTTATACATATTAACACCACCAATCCCGTGTTACTTGACGATAGCTCCGAGAGAGATTTAGTTACTAAGGAGGGGTGGGAGGTGTCATTTGATGGTATGGAGATTAAATTATGACCCTAGCGAAGCCACCAAGTGGAGCCATTCAGGCTACGCAGTGGTATGATATTGAAGTCGAGGATCATAGTGTTTTAAGCACGAGTCAATTTAGAGCTGCGCTAGAGAAGGTGGGTCAGGAGCGCTATCATAGCCTCCACCCTTTCCATGAATTATTACACTCTGGGCAATTGAATCATGGACAGGTGCAAGCATGGGCTTTGAACCGGTATTACTATCAGGCTAGCATTCCTCGAAAGGACTTGACCCTTATGGCCAGGCTGACGTCGCCAGATCTTAGGTGCGCTTGGCGAAGCCGGGTACTGGATCACGATGGCTATGAGGTTGAGGATGGCGGTATCGCTCGCTATCTTCAACTCACGGATGCTCTAGGTCTGGACAGAGAGTATGTAGTATCCACAGTAGGGATTTTGCCGGCAACGCGTTTCGCGGTGGACGCCTATGTGAATTTTGTATCTACTCGATCAGAGCTGGAAATGATTGCATCTTCACTGACCGAGTTGTTTGCTCCAGCTATCCACAAGGCAAGGATATCAGGTCTGAGTAAGCATTATGACTGGGCCGACGAGAATGCGCTGGCCTATTTCAGGAAAAGACTATCCGAGGCCCCAAAAGATGCACAATTTGGTCGTGATTTTGTAATACGGGAGGCGAAAACACGAGCTCTGCAAGAGTCCGTCCTCAACGCTGTAAGGTTTAAGACGGACGTGTTGTGGGCCCAATTGGATGCTTTATTTGGGGCTTATGTGGAGCCTGCCAACATACCCCCTGGGGCATTTATTCCCGCTTAGTGAGTGAAGCTGATGACTGAGAGAACCATTGTCTCGAGCGAGATTATTTTGAAACTACCTCGGCACGCGAAACTCCGTTTTGATAAGGCTCGTGACAAATGGATTATTTTGGCACCGGAGCGCGTATTTGAGCTGGATGAGATTGCTTATGAAGTTATCTCTCGTTGTGATGGCGAGAGAACGGTGACGGATGTAGTAAATGAATTGTGTCTTAAATTTGATCAAGTAGAACGGGAAGTAATCATGAACGATGTGGTTGGGATGCTGCAAAATTTGGCAGATAAAGGCTTTGTCGTTTCATGAGTGAGGGGAAAAATATGGATGGAGTTAATGGAGGGAACAAGTCTGTTGACCGTGTAGTCCCCTATGCTGTTTTGGCAGAGTTATCGCATCGTTGTCCACTTCAGTGTCCGTATTGCTCAAACCCATTGGCGTTAGAAAAAGCCAGCAATGAATTAAGTACCGAAGATTGGACCCGAGTGATAGAACAGGCCGCCGATATGGGGATCCTGCACGTACATTTTTCTGGTGGGGAGCCAACCGTCCGGAAGGATCTGGAGATTTTGGTGGAGAAGGCGGCAGAGGTGGGTCTGTATAGTAACTTAATAACCTCTGCCGTGCTGCTAGATCGGGATCGGCTTGAGGGTCTGCGGGATTTAGGGTTGGATCATGTGCAAATTAGTTTTCAAGGTACGACGCCTGAGATTGCCGACCGAGTGGCTGGTTTCAAGGGGCATGAGAAAAAGCGTGTCGTGGCCCACTGGGTTAGGGAATTAGAAATGCCCCTCACTGTAAATGCCGTAATGCATCGGCAGAACTTGCACCAGTTGCCTGATATGATCGAGATGGCCGTCGACCTAGGGGCGGAACGCCTTGAGGTGGCACAAGTTCAATACTATGGTTGGGCGCTTAAGAATAGAGCGGCTTTTCTTCCGACCAGAAACCAGCTTGATGTGGCAACGGCCGAGGTTGAAGCGGCACGTGTTCGCTTAAAGGGAATACTAGCCATTGATTATGTGGTTCCAGATTACTACGCACGAAGACCTAAGTCCTGTATGGGTGGGTGGGGACGGCAATTCTTAAATATATCTCCAGCAGGTAAGGTCCTTCCTTGCCATGCAGCGGAGTCCATTGATGGGCTAACATTTGATTCTGTTAAGGAGAAAGACCTTGCCTGGATTTGGGAAAAGTCAGAGGCATTTAATTTATATAGAGGAACCAGTTGGATGCCTGAACCATGCCAATCCTGCGAGCGACGGGAGATTGATTGGGGTGGCTGCCGTTGTCAGGCGTTTGCCCTTACTGGGGACGCTGCAAACACAGACCCTGCCTGCCAATTTTCGCCTCATCGCGATGTATTAGAGATGCCCGTACAGGAGGCAGAGAATGAGGCTCCCGAGTTTATTTATCGTCGTATCGGTGGCTGATCCTGAGAGACCTGCTGCTGTTGAGTGTGCTTGTAACCTGGTTCCACTAGCCTTACCCTTCCCCCGGGACGATAAAAATCTGTCCAGGATAAATTAGGGCTGGATCTCTGATTTGGTCTTGGTTTGCCACAAAAATTGTTGTGTAGCGAATTCCCTGGCCATAAAGGCGCCGCGCTATGCGCCATAAACTGTTTCCAGGTTGGACCACTACCAGTCCCTCTCCTTCGCTTGGTTTTTCGAAGGAAGCCATAGAAAAAGGGCTTTCTAAACGGGATATAACGTTGCCTGCAAGGTCAACTTGGTCGATCCGAAGATTATATAAGCCGGCCTCTATTTGATCTTCAGGGGTGAGTTGCCAAGTGCCGTCTGGATTGACTTTTGCTATACCAATTAGTTGATTATTAATGTAGGCACGAATTTCTCTATCGGGCAACCCCTGACCTGAGAAATCAATTTGACCCCTTGCGTCGTAGTTAAGGATGTCTAGTGTCAACGCTCGTTCCGCTGTTAGTCCCTCAGCTATTTTCTTGCCCTGAAGAATTTGGTCGGGGCCTTGTCCATCACGGGCCATCAGAACAGCTACCGGAGTGGCTGCTTCATTTTCTGCACTGTCTTCAGCTAATGTAACTTTTTCAGGAACAATTGCTACTATTACCTTCGTAGAATGAACATCTTCTCCCGATGAGGTTTCGGCTACGAGATCAATTTCTTGCACCCCCTCAGCAAGACTGTCTTCGGGTACGAAGACCCATTCGCCATTTGCGTCAGCAGTCGTCGTGCCAATTATTTTTCCGTTTACCCTGATCTTTACTGTAGCTCCTGGCTCTGCCTGGCCGGCAAGAACGGCTTGGCCATTAGGATTGATAGTTACAACATCGAAGCTGGGTATGGTCGTTTCGTCATTGAGCTCCTCGGCTCGTTCTATCACTGCCACGCTGCTATCTTGTGTCTCGCTCTGGCTCAGTCGCGTGGTAGTTGTTGAGTCTTCTTGATTTCGTTCAGTGGGCGAAATATCAGATTCCACCGGTCTGTTTGGCGGAATTGCTGCTCTTTCTTCCGATGTGGGTTCAATTGGCGTTGGCCGATTATGAAGAAAGAGCCATCCAGCTCCTAACAGCAGCAACAAGCCTACCGCTATTCCCTTTTGGATAGCGGTTATACCTTGGGGGCCTGGCCCCCCGGTACTTTCCGGTAGTTTAGTTTCTGAATCTGACACGGCTACTAATTTATCCTGAGTTGAAGGAAGGTGCAATCGGCGTTGTTGAGCCTTAGTAATAAGGATCTTGAAGTTGACCTAATAGGAATGACAATAAATAGCATAGGATCAGATTCCCTAAACATATAACTAGAAGTACTATCCTATAAGTATTTGTTTTTAGGTAATTATTTCCCAATAATTTGGAGAACAGGTTGTCTGCAAATAGAATCGCAAATGCCGGTAATACCGAGAATCGCCAGGTGGCTTCATATAGTAATATTTGGCTCACAAGTAGTAATATTGGCCCGAAAAAGACGTAAAGTAATATCCAGGTTGGGCGAATTTGTCCCAGCACACCTGAGTAAATCAAAAGTGCTGCTGCGCAAGACCCGATTGCCAGCGATTGTTGGGCAATAGAAAGCGATCCGTTGGTGCCAGCCAATAGTGATACGGTCATGGCGATAAAAACACAGTACCACAAGCCAGATTTTTGCTCGTACGCTAGGTGTGCCAGCTTGGACGTGGCTATGTGCCAGAGTAGAAATACGCCGAGGGTCATTGGTATGAGAGTGATGGGTTCTTTTAGGACTCCTGGCATAGCGAGCAGGCATACACTTACTGTCCCAACTAGTTGGAATAGAGGCTTCGCTGATTTAAGGGGTAGGGAATCGCCGATGATGCCAGCTATTGTAAACGCTATGACTAGGAAAAAGAATTTTTGGTTGCTCGTCCTGGGGGGGAAGGGCGGAAAGTCGAATGTTAATAGGTAACTTCCTAGGATTCCTAATCCTACGACGACCGCGATATTGGCATTTCTCCAAGTTTGGTTGGGTAGTTTTAGGGCGAGAGGTGCCATCAATAATATGCCTAGAAAGGGAAGTGCTACGCTTTGTGCGAGGGGATGATAAAGTGCTGTCAACATGTTTCAGCCATTATAACAATGTTTTGTTGTCAATGAATGCGGTACCTTCCTCTATAGAAATTCAACCCTTGCTGAGACTAACTGTACTATAAAATGTATAGGTTACCATTAGATCATACCCACTAAAAACTTTTGGGAGGACCTTGTTGAAAAGGCTTGGAGTGTTTTGTGGTTCGCGTGACGGCGGCAGGGAATCCTATGGCTCCCTTGCCAGAGAACTAGGAAAGTCTCTGGCGTGCCGTGGGGTGGGCTTGGTCTATGGAGGCGGACGTGTGGGGTTAATGGGGATCTTGGCCAATAGTGTCCTTGAGAACAACGGGGATGTATTGGGGGTTATCCCGAACTTTCTCTGTCGTCCAGAGGTAGTTCATAAGGGGTTGACGAACCTCACCATTGTAAAAGATATGCACGAGCGGAAGAAGTTAATGTATGATTCAGCAGATGCCTTTGCTGTGTTACCGGGGGGCTTGGGAACTTTAGATGAGGCTGTGGAGATAATAAATTGGGCTCATCTTGGCCTTCATCAAAAACCTATTTGTTTGCTGGACGCTGATGGGTATTGGTCATCATTTTGCGAGTTTCTCTCAAACACTAGTAGAGAAGGATTTTCCGATCTGGAGTGCAAAGATCTATACTCAGTTGCGGAGGATCCTGGCCAAATGCTAGATTTGTTGTTATGAGAATTTGTGTTTAGGGATAATCAGGTACCCTATGTTGCTGGTGAGATGTTGGCAATGGCGTCAGGGACATAGGAGAAGCTCCTCTAAAAGCTATAGTGGGAATTTTTCTCGACCTGCCGCGGCGGATTGAGTTTGGTTGTAAGGAGAAGTGTGACACATGCAGAAAATTAAAGTGCTTAATCCAGTCGTTGAAGTGGATGGCGATGAGATGACGCGCGTAATTTGGAAGTTTATTAAGGAGAAGTTAATTCTTCCATATTTAGATATTGATATTAAGTATTTTGATCTTGGTATTGGTGAGAGAGATGCGACAGATGACCAGGTTACTGTAGCTGCGGCAAAGGCAATTAAGGAGCATCGGGTAGGGATTAAATGTGCCACTATTACGCCGGATGAGGTTCGGGTTGAGGAGTTTGGCTTAAAGCGTATGTATCGATCCCCAAATGGTACCATACGAAATATTCTTGGAGGGACGGTATTTAGACAGCCAATACTGTGTTCTAATATTCCTCGTCTTGTTCCCGGTTGGAAGAAACCTATCGTTATCGGTCGTCACGCCTTTGGCGATCAGTATAGGGCAACTGATATCCCTATTCCCGGGCCTGGTAAAGTGGTTATGCGATATGAGCCAGCCGATGGAGGCGAAGTAATGGAGCATGAGGTCTTTGATTTTGAGGGAAAAGGTATTGCTATGGCGATGTACAACCTAGACGAGTCCATCCGAGGGTTTGCCCGTGCCTCTCTGAATTATGGCCTTGAGTTAGGGTGGCCCGTATACATGTCCACGAAAAACACAATTCTTAAGGTGTATGATGGGCGATTCAGAGACATCTTTGAACAAGTCTATGAGGAAGAATTTAAAGACCATTTTGATGAACAAGGTCTCACTTATGAGCATAGGTTGATAGATGATATGGTAGCCGCTGCCCTCAAGTGGGAGGGAGGTTTTGTCTGGGCTTGCAAAAATTATGATGGCGATGTGCAGTCGGATACTGTAGCCCAGGGGTTCGGATCACTGGGACTAATGACTTCTGTGTTAATGACACCAGACGGAAATATTATAGAGGCGGAGGCGGCTCATGGGACTGTAACCCGACATTTTAGAGAACACCAAGCGGGTAGAGAGACTTCTACCAATCCAATTGCGTCTATTTTTGCCTGGACGAGAGGACTCTATCACAGGGGTCGATTTGATGAAACGCCACCAGTTCAGCATTTTGCAAATACACTAGAGGAGGTCTGTGTGCAAACTGTAGAATCAGGCTTAATGACAAAGGATTTAGCCTTACTTGTTGGACCTAGCCAGGAGTGGCTATCTACAAGTCAATTTTTGGATGCCTTAGACGATAGACTTCGGAATAAATTGACTTAGCGAAGATAGTGGAATTTCTGCCAATTCGTTTAGAGAGTTTTTAGCAGATCTTCCAGGGCTTCCAGTGTCTTGCCAGTTGCGTCGACATTGGGCCCCCCCGCCTGAGCTAAATCTCGCCTCCCACCACCCCCTTTACCTCCAAGAATGGCAGCGCCCTTCCGAACAAACTCTACCGCATCGTAACGTCCCGTAAGATCTTCTGTGACACCGATAACTAGCCCAACTTTTCCATCAGTGACAGATAAAAGGACGATTATGCCCGACCCTATTCTTTTCTTCATCTGATCTGCAAGTCCTCGTAGCTCTTTCGGAGGAATTCCGTCAATTTGTTGTGCTAAAAAATCAGTGTCACCGATCCGTTTGGGCTTACTTTCTGAATTGCGTCCAGACCCACTTCCCAGGCCAGCTTGCCTGGCGACGGCTAAGTTTTTCTCTAGTTTTCGTTTTTCGTCGAGTAATGTGTGGACCCGTTCATCAATATCAGCCGTGCCGACACGCAGTGCGTCAGCGGTGCGCCGCAGTAGTGCGTCTTTTTGTTGAAACAGCTCTATAGCCTCTAGCCCCGTAACGGCTTCGATTCTTCGTATGCCGGATCCCACAGCTGTTTCATTAAAAATAAACAGGGATCCAATATCGCCTGTACGTTCAACGTGGGTCCCGCCACAAAGCTCTCTTGAATAATGGTCCTCGTCCTCGTGCCCAATTGTTACTACTCTAACTTCTGCACCGTATTTTTCACCAAATAGGGCCAAGGCACCGCCAGAAATTGCTTGGGCAGGTGTCATCAAAAGTGTCTGAATAGGACTATTTCGCAGAATCTCGGTATTGATCTCTAGTTGTATTTCCTGCAACTCATCGGGGGTAATGGGTTTTGGGTGGCTAAGGTCAAATCTCAATCGTTCAGGACTTACTAGTGAACCCTTTTGAGACACATGATCTCCAAGATGGTTTCTCAGAGCAGTGTGTAAAAGGTGTGTTGCCGAGTGATTCCGTCGAGCAGCATTTCTTTTTTCAGAGTTCACCTGCAGATCGATAATGTTGCCAGGAGCTAAAGTGCCTGTTTTGATAGTCCCTATATGTATTATTAGGTCGTCGGCCTTTCTCACGGTTTTAGTGACATCAATATGGAGTCCGTATTGGTCTGATATGGTTCCTATATCTCCAACCTGTCCACCAGATTCCCCATAGAAAGGTGTTTGATTGACCAAAACCATGGCGGGCGCTCCGGCTTTTGCTGCTTCGACAATATTTTGGTTTGAAATTACGGCAAGTACAGTCGCTTCTGCCGAAGTAGTTGTATAGCCCAGAAATTCAGTGGCTCCATGCGCCTGTTTCAAGTCAAACCACATTTGCTCCGTTGCTTGGTCACCGGATCCTGACCAATTGCTTTTGGCAAGTGCGCGTTGTTGGTCCATTGCCTTATCAAACTCTACGCGATCGACTGTGCGGCCCTGTTGCCGAAGGACATCCTCCGTTAAATCTAAAGGGAAACCATAGGTATCGTAAAGTTGGAAAGCAACTTCGCCCGGAAGTTCTTGGTCGGAACGGAGTTTGCTTGTTGCTTCTTCCAGTAGGCGCATACCTTTTCCTAAAGTCTCTCTGAAACGGGTTTCTTCAAGCTTAAGTGTCTCTGAAATGAGCGACTGGGCCCGAAGAAGTTCTGGAAACGCCTCCGACATTTCTTGAACAAGGGTGGGCACTAATTTCCACATGAGCGGTTCAGGTACGTCCATTAGGTGGGCGTGCCGCATTGCTCTCCGCATTATTCGCCTCAGCACATATCCCCTTCCTTCATTAGACGGCATGACACCATCTGCTATGAGAAAGCTCGCAGCCCGGAGGTGGTCTGCAATTATCCTATGGGATGCAGAAAAGCTGTTCAGGCCCTGTGTTGAGCTTTTTTCCTTCGATTCATTAATCAAGCTCCGAAATAGGTCAGTTTCATAGTTATCGTGGACCCCTTGCAGTATGGCAGCTATTCTTTCCAGCCCCATACCAGTATCGATGGCAGGGTTTGGTAAATTAGTGCGTTTCCCATCGGACTTCTGATCAAATTGCATGAAAACTAGGTTCCAGATTTCTACGAACCTATCGCCATCTTGGTCGGGGCTTCCGGGAGGTCCCCCAGGTATATGATCACCATGATCATAAAAAATTTCCGAGCATGGGCCACATGGGCCAGTGTCTCCCATGGCCCAGAAATTGTCATTGGTATCTATTCGAATAATTCGTTCTGCGGGTAATCCTGAGATTGTTCTCCAGAGATTAAAGGCCTCATCATCTGTATGATAAATGGTAACTAGTAGGCGATCAGCCGGTAGTTCAAATATCCCGTTAACTAATTGCCAGGCGAGTAGGATAGCGTGCTCCTTAAAGTAATCCCCGAAAGAAAAATTACCCAGCATTTCAAAGAATGTATGGTGGCGTGCCGTGTAGCCGACATTATCTAAATCGTTATGCTTACCTCCTGCTCGGACACATTTTTGGCTGGTGGCGGCCCGGGATGTTATCCGCTCCTCGGTCCCTGTGAAGATATTTTTAAATTGAACCATTCCCGCATTAGTGAAGAGAAGTGTTGGATCATTGTGGGGGACTAAGGGGCTAGACGGGAGAATCGTATGGCCGTTTTCTTCAAAGAAATTCAAAAAAGTAGACCGTATATCTTTTGTACTTGGCATAATTTACACCCGCCTCCCGTCCGAATCTTGGTGGTTGGCCAGAGACGAACTTGGTGCCGTGCAGGCCTTTAATATAGCGTTCTATATGTCAACAGAGACTATATTTAACTGTTGAGAGGAGCGGTGTCTAGGCGAGGTGATGGGTGTCAGCTAATTTCAGTCTTAGATTATTTACAATTTACCCTTTGTTGAGGAGAAATGCTCCTCCAACATCCCAGTTATAAATTGATGGGTGAACGAGCTATTTTCCTGTTGTTCTGGCCCACATATATTCAGCCTTTTGATGCTTTAGTTTCGATAGTTTTTTCATCCACTTCTTCGATTGCTGCTCTACTATCTCCTAGGCCCGCACTAATACGGACGTTAGCTTCTATTTCGGCGGATACCTCAGGATGTTCCAATAGGTACTGCTTAGCATTTTCTCGGCCCTGTCCTATCCTCTGGTCTTTATAGGAGTACCATGATCCAGATTTTTCTATAGATCCATTCTTGGCGCCTATGTCTAAGAGTTCACCAACTTTTGAAATACCTTCGCCATACATGATATCAAATTCAACGGTCTTAAATCGTGGAGCTAACTTATTCTTGACAACTTTCACTCTTGTATGATTCCCAACAATTTCGTCTCTATCTTTTATGGCTCCGATTCTTCTTATGTCTAAACGAACAGACGAATAGAATTTAAGGGCATTGCCGCCTGTGGTGGTTTCTGGGTTGCCATACATCACCCCAATTTTCATGCGTATTTGGTTTATAAAAATAAGAGTGCAGCGGGATTTTGCTATTGAACCAGTCAGCTTACGCAGGGCCTGGCTCATTAGACGAGCTTGTAACCCCACATGATGATCACCCATCTCACCTTCTAATTCCGCTTTTGGAACTAGCGCAGCCACACTATCTACGACCAAAACATCTATGGCCCCTGATCTTACTAAAGTATCAGCGATTTCAAGTGCCTGTTCGCCGGCGTCAGGTTGGGATATCAGTAACTCATCTGTATCTACATTGAGCTTCCTGGCATAGACCGGGTCAAGTGCGTGTTCAGCGTCAACAAATGCACATGCCCCTCCTCTTTTCTGTGCTTCGGCTACTACATGGAGTGCCAGGGTAGTTTTCCCAGAGCTTTCTGGACCATAAATTTCAACAATCCGGCCACGAGGTAATCCTCCTATACCTAGTGCTATATCGAGTTCGATTGAGCCAGTCGGAATTACCTCAGTCTCAACCACCTGTTCATCTTGTCCGAGTTTCATGATTGAGCCTTTGCCAAACGCTCGCTCAATCTGGCTCAGGGCGGCATCAATTGCTTTTTCTTTATCCATTTTTTCTGGGTCAACAACGCGTAATGATGGATCAGACATCGGGTTAGTTTCCTTCTTATTTCATAGGCTCTGAGGCAATTCAATGGAAAGAAATGTACTCGTTTTGTTCTAATATGCAAGGTATTATTGTAAATATAAGGAAATAAAAAGAAATTAATGTATGTTCGTGATTTGTCTGCCAAATTTGGTCTATGGTATTAGTGAATGATAGGCTAGGCATGAGGGCGGTCTAAGTCCCCGAAAGAATTTGTAGCATTGTGATTCTTCTATTGTGTTGCTGGAGAATTTCCGGCAATTAGCATGCTTCGGGTTGTTTTTTTTGAGAGCGATAGAAATGGCTACTGAGTGGAAGTACCAAATTCGGTTAAGTTTAACAGATAACGCTGCAAAAGAGATTAGAGAAGCTCCCACGGGTCCAAAATTTTCAGAGTTGAATTTTATCTTGGATAAACACGGAGCAACACTCAAATGCCAATTTGATGCGTTTTCTGAATATGTGTCTGAAGCTGAAAGAGAAGGGCGGGAAAATTATGCTCTATATCAGTGGACTAAAGATACCATCGAGGATGTTGAGAAAAAATCCAAGTATTTAAGGTCTTTTACAGTGTATGTTTTAGAGGAGCAGGTTTACTCAGCTGCTTTAGCTGAGCCTTTAGAACGCGACCTCAAGTCTCTTAAAAGCAGTGAATTCATTTTGGGGATATCAAAATACGATACAAATCCAGCAAAAAATCCACAAATGCCGGCCAAGTATAGAACTTAAGAGAGGGGTAATCTGGAAATGCATCCGGGTATGCGTAGGGCTAAAAAAGCAAAAGAGCACCAAAAGGAAAAGTTATTCTCTTTAGTTTGATAGGCCTGTGGTGCTGTGAGGTGTCATGGTTATGCGCACCAACGAGCCAGTGATAGCTCTCGCCTCAATTTCAATGGTGGCAGCCCGATCTCCGCGAGTAAATGTTAATACGCTGGTTTCTGATTGGACACTGGCTATCGGCTTCCAACCAAACTCTGGCATCTCGACGGTATAGACCGCAAATGCGTCCGCCGGGTTTTTAGAAAGCGTAACTATCAGTCTGCCCGTCCATCCTTCGCCACTTCCAAGAATAAGCGAGTTTTGAACATCAAAATTAGTTCCTACAGGTATGGGGATGTCTGTGAATAGTTGAAAAGCTGTTGTTGGAGTTTTTGAGCCTTTCTCATTCGACGAGTTTTGTGTCAGTAGTCCAGGACCACTTTGGCAGGCGCTTATGAGGATTAAAAGGCATAACCCAAACGTTAGCTTCATCTTCTTAAACCATAAGAGATGGAGCCGCCTATCCTGGTCAGCCATTCGTATTTTAGGCATTATTAAACCCGATTATCGGCCGTATATATATCGCTACTTATAAATTAAAAGAGCCCGGAGGTCCACTTTTCTTCTCAACCGCCTGTTTCCGGAGGGAGAAGTTAGGAAGTAGTGCTATTTCCTGGAATATGGTAGCGGAGAGTGGACTCGAACCACCGACCTCCGGATTATGATTCCGCTGCTCTAACCAACTGAGCTACTCCGCCACTGCCTCGCCTATAAGACCCGTCTTNGGGGGTGTCAAGGCCCGCTCCAAAATAGGGCACTTTCGCTTGACTTGCTCTAAGGGTATTCTTCCATTAAGTCTCCTCAAGGAAGGTCAGATTCAGGGTAACTTAGACTCATGGAGAAAATCGCTGTTCTTGGATTAGGCTATGTTGGGTTGCCTGTTGTAACTGCTTTTGCTGAATTTCACGAAAGTGTGATTGCTTACGATATAAATACCTCCCGTATCGATGAGCTTCGGAAGGGTTTTGATCGCAATGGCGATATAACGCCAGAACTTTTAAGGATGCATAGCAAGATTTTCACGTCTAACTCGGACCGACTATCTGATGCTAGCTTTTATGTGATTGCTGTCCCAACCCCGATAACGGAGGAGCATGAACCTGATTTAGGGCCCGTTACGGCCGCCTGTAAAATTATTGGAAGTTATCTTGCCGAGGGAGATCTAGTTGTATTGGAGTCGACCGTATATCCAGGTGTTACGGAAGAGGTCTGTGGGCCAATATTACAAAATGTTTCAGGCTTAATTGCCGGCAAAGACTTCGCCCTTGGATATTCTCCGGAGAGAATAAATCCTGGGGATAAAGAACATAATTTTTCCAATATAACGAAAGTTGTGGCCAGTACGGACCAGCATTCTCTGGATCGTATGGCAGAGGTGTATGGTCCGGTAATCAAGGCCGGGCTGCATATTGCCCCAGATATTAAGACGGCTGAAGCTGCTAAGGTACTAGAAAATACTCAAAGAGACTTGAATGTGGCTCTAATGAATGAACTTTCGGTTATATGTGACAAATTAGGGATTGCGACAGCCGATGTCTTGGCGGCTGCACAGACCAAGTGGAACTTTATGCCATTTAGTCCAGGTCTCGTGGGTGGCCATTGTATCGGAGTAGATCCATATTATCTTACAGCGCGNGCACAGCAGTTGGGATATGTGCCACAGGTAATTCTTGCGGGAAGGCGGATCAATGATTCGATGGGCGCCCATGTTGCCAGTAAATTAGTGAGTTTACTTGAAGATAGGGGTAGGTGTGTAGATGAATGTCGGATCGGGATTTTTGGATTGTCATTTAAGGAGGATGTTTCCGACCTTCGAAACAGCAGGGTTGTGGATATAGCACGAGCATTAGTTCGTCAGGGTGCCGAGGTTATCGTAAACGATCCCTTTGCCCACCATGAGGAGGTTCGGGAGAAATTCGAGATTGATTTGACAGCTTTATCGAGCGTTGAGAACCTGGACGGACTAATTCTTGCCGTTCCTCACTCTCCATATCGTGCTATGCCAGTGGCCGATTTATGCAAATTTCTTGCACCCAAGGGGGTCTTGATAGATGTCAAGTCAGTNGTAAACAAAGCAGAAATTCCAGAGGGAATTAGCTACTGGGCTCTCTAACTTATTTGCAAATCCAACCTCCTCCTACAAGACGGGTGCCTTTGTAAAAGACGGCTGCCTGACCAGGAGCTACCGCACCCGGCGACCCTTCGAAAATAATTTCGGCACCATTGCGCAGACGGGGCTTAATTTTTGCCGGCACGCCTGGTGAGTTGGATCGAACTTTGACATTTAGGTGCAATTCTCCCTCTTCTCCGGCGGAGGAGTCAAGCCAGTTCACATTTTGCAACAATGTTGAGGTCTTTTCCAGAGAAGATCGTGGCCCAACAACTACATTTTTCTTTCCTGGGTCTAATTTGACTACATAAAGCGGTTCTTTCCAAGGGACTTGGAGGCCTTTTCTTTGACCAACTGTANATCGAATTACTCCTTCATGTGTTCCAATTATTGTTCCATCCTCTAGAATGATATTGCCGGGTTCGCCTGCGTTGGGTTGCAACATTTCCAAGGTACGAACATAGTCTCCATCGGGTACGAAACAGATATCTTGGCTATCGGGTTTCNCAGCTACTGGCAGGCCATGCTTCGANGCTATCAAGCGTGTTTCAGTTTTTGAAAGGTTTCCAAGTGGGAAGTTCAGGTAGCGCAGTTGTTCACACGTGGTGGCAAATAGGAAATAACTTTGGTCTTTGTCTTTGTCGGCAGCAGTATGCAGTTCCACGCCGTTTTTGGATTGGAGTTGACGCACATAGTGTCCCGTCACCAGAGATTCAGCCCCAAGTTCTCTTGCGGTTTTAAGTAAGTCACGAAATTTAATTCGTTCGTTGCAGCGGACGCAAGGTATAGGGGTAATTCCAGCAATGTAGGAATTCTTAAAGTCATCAATTACCTCTGATTTAAATTTCTTCTCATAATCAAGTACGTAATGGGGGATGTCCAGCGTATCTGCAACCTTTCTTGCGTCATAAATATCCTGTCCTGCACAGCAAGTGCGAGTTCGGGGTTCTGTGTGGTTGTGATTATATAATTGTAGGGTAAGTCCTATTACCTCGTAGCCTTCTTGGACCATCAGGGCGGCAGCGACTGAACTATCAACTCCTCCTGACATCGCAACCGCTACTTTGTTTTTTTTATTGTTCATAAAATTTGCATAGAAAATTATTTTGAATGTTCCAGGNTTAGGGGGTCTTTGCGAAGGTCAACAGGGTNATGGATCTCCAAATTTGTTTATAACNGCTGAATCCTTATGGTTCCACGCCATTTCCCAAAATTTTATCTCCATTCTAGTTGCTTGGTTAAAAATAGAACAAAGTGAGTTATAACGCGCGGAGCTGCTGCGATTTCTATAAAGAATGTCGAGTTGATTCGTAGCGTCTTTGGAAGCTTCCTGGTATTCGTTTCCACTATACATTTTTATCCAATTGCTGTAGGGGTTTTCAGTCTTAGATGAGGGTATTGAAGCCAGGTTGCGGCCAATTTCGGCGTATCCTACCACGCATGGCGCAAGAGCCGTCATTAGGTCGAGTAGGTCCCCCCTGTTTCCGCAGTCCAGGACAAACCGAGTATAGGCTGTGGTCGCAAGGTCTTCAGGTATTTTGGTGAGTTTGTCTAAGGGAATTCCCCATCCCTCGCAAAACTCAACATGCAACTGTATTTCAAAATTTATAATAGTGTTCATGGCAGCGGCAGCGGAACGCATCTCTTCCAGGCTTTCTGATTTATAGGCCGCTAATGCATAGGCACGGCCAAACTGAATAAGAAAGAGATAATCTTGTATTAAATAATATTTGAAGCTCTCTTTAGTTAGAGTTCCATATCCTATGTCTTTAACAAATGGATGATTGATATAGTCATTCCAAATTGTTCCCGAACTTTCGCGCAATTGATAGAAAATTGAATTTTCCATTCGTTAACAAATTTCCTCGTGTTTGACCCCGACTAAGGCACGGTGTCGCCTTAAGCACAATCGTGTGTTACACATGAAGTTATCCAAAAAGAGCATTTCGGTGTCCGGAGGGAACGCGAAGAATTAATCCATCTAGATGTTCCGTTATTACAATTTGACATCCTAGGCGCGAAGTGCTGGTTAATTCTGAAGCTAGGTCTAAAATATCTTTTTCATCTTCAGTGGGGGATCTTAAAAGACCAACATAGCTTTGGTCTACTATAACATGGCATGTGGAGCATGCCATTGAACCTTCACACGCGCCTTCCAAATTTATTCCATGATCTTGGGCAACTTCTAGGACAGTTGATCCAATGGGCGCCCGCACTGATAGCACTTTACCATCGGGATTGATAAAAGTTATGTTAGGCATGATTAATTGTCTGTTTTTGTCGACATTGTGAATAAGGCATACTTTGTGGAAAGGTTTTTGAACAAGACTAGATTGTGCTTTCTTATTTAGCCGATAGAGAGGTTATAACTGAAGTAATGCGTTTGACGGAGTAATCAATTTCATCAGCGGTGGTAAAACGGCCTAAACCAAAACGGATTGCACCCTGAGCTGCGTCATCAGGCGCGCCGAGGGCTTTTATAACATAGGATGGTTCGATGGAGTTAGATGTGCATGCGGACCCACTTGAGAATGCAATTTCGGGGATAGCTGACATTATTTGGTCACTGCTTATACCAGGGAAGCTGATATTAAGATTCCCTGGCAATCGTTGTTGCATATGGCCGTGCAGAAGAGTTGTTGGGATGGCCGACGTTATACCTTTGTAAAGGCGCTGTCTTAATTCTAGCATTCTCGCGGGCTCATGGTCCAAATTTTGATTTGCTATGTCACATGCTTCGCCTAGTCCCACACAAAGTGGGGTTGACAAGGTGCCAGATCTGAGACCTCGTTCCTGTCCTCCACCATCGATTAATGGGTTTATTCTGACTCGTGGTCGCCGACGTATGTAAAGTGCACCAATGCCCTTGGGTCCATAGATTTTGTGGCCGGATATACTCAGTAAATCTATATTCATGGACTGTACGTTCAGCCGAATTTTACCAATAGCCTGTGCGGCATCTGTATGAAATAGAGCTCCTCGTGTCTTACAAAGTTCGCCTATGGCAGCAATTTCCTGAAGTACGCCTATTTCATTGTGTGCAGCCATAATGGAAACTATTAAAGTATCCTCATTGAGTGAGGCATTTAGGGTTTCAAAATCCAGAATTCCAGTTTCTTTGACAGGTAAAAAAATAACTTCGTATCCGCTGGCTTCGAGCCGTTTGCAAGTTTCTATTACGCATTTGTGTTCGGTTTGTGCAGTTATAATTCTTTTCCGTTTTTTTCCATAGAAGCTTGCAGCCCCCTTCAGGGCTAAATTATTGGATTCGGTGGCTCCTGACGTAAAAATTACTTCACGGGGATCGGCCGCTATAATGGCTGCAACTTTTACTCGAGCAATTTCCACAGCTTCCATGGCTTCTCGACCATATTGATGTCCATCAGAATGAGGATTTCCAGGCTTGGCATTAAAAAATGGCAGCATGGTTTCTANAACCTGGGGATCAGTAGCAGTTGTGGATTGATTATCTAAGTAGATTGGGAAACTCAATTTTTCTGTTTCTGCTTCTTCAGAGTATGTGATCATGTGTCTTGATGCTCCCCTAGAAAATCGCCCAATAATGCTTTCTCTTGAAGCGCTATCCAGGCTTTTGTCGCACTTTCAATATCCTCATCCGTCGTTGCCCATCCAATGCTAATTCGAATGGCTTCGTTTGCAATAGTAGAAGATAGTCCCATAGCTTTTAGTACATGGCTGGGTGTTACCTTTCCAGAGCTGCAAGCGGACCCAGCGCTGACTGAAATTCCAGCTAAATCCAGTGCTATGACTTGGGTTTCGGCTGGTAGACCGCGCATTCGGATACATGTTGTGTTAATTAGGCGGGGACCGTTACATCCAAAAATTTCGACGTCTGGGAAAGCCTGCCTTAGTTTATTTTCCAAACTTGAACGCATTTTTGAAATCCGGCTAATTTCCTCTGGTTGTGCCTGGATATCGGCTAAGGTTGCTGCAAAACCCGAGATTGAAACGAAGTTCTCGGTTCCGGGCCGGAGAGTATATTCTTGACCACCTCCTACTAGCTGCGGGCCAAGTTTTACTCCATCGGCTATGATTAGAGCGCCAATGCCCTTTGGACCGCCGGTTTTGTGGGCTGAAAGTGATAATAAATCCACTCCTAAGTGGGACATATTGATATCCATCTTTCCAAGGGCTTGCACCGCGTCACAGTGGACAAGGCAGCCGTTATGGTGTGCTATGGAAGTGATTTCATGAAGGGGCTGAATCACGCCCGTCTCGTTATTGGCAAGCATAACTGAAATCAGTGTAGGGCTAGTCCGTAGAGACAACATTTCTTCAAATCGTTTTAGATCAACGATCCCGTCCGAATTCACGGGAATCCGGTTTTTGTCGTCTGCAGCAAACAGTACTGAGTCATGCTCGATGTCCGAAACCATGGTAGTCCCAATGCTGCGTCCATGTAATGCTAAGTTATTGGATTCAGTTCCTCCACTAGTAAATATGACCCTACTATTCTTGGCTCCAATGGTTTCCATCAGGATATCCCGCGCTTCAGTGAGGGTCTTGCTGACCTCCCGCCCATGTTTGTGGACTGATGAAGGGTTTCCTACAAGGTGCATCGCTTCTTGCATGGCTCTCATCACAATGGGCCGCATGGGTGCGCTTGCATTGTAATCTAGATAGCGATTGGTATTTACCTTTCTAGTCATTTGATTTTACAACCCTTAAACTGGGAAAGCACCTTATTGGGAAGCAGTCTGTAAGGCTCTTTGCATCAGGATTCGGGACCGTGAGGGTCTTTGTCTTTGCCGAAATCTGAAGTGCCCGACCTTTTCTCCAATATTTTGATTCGGGAATCTAGCTCCTGCACTTGCTGAAGAATTTTTTCAAGTGCTCGTGCGACTGGATCAGAGGTATTTTCCGGTGTTCCATATGCAAGAAAACCAGCCTGATTCGGCTGCGTTTTTGCTCGAACCGCTTTGGCCGGTACTCCGACCACTGTCGTTCCCGCTGCTACATCGGCAACGACCACGGCATTAGAGCCAATGCGGGCATTTTCTCCAATGGTAATTGGCCCTAAAACTTGTGCTCCTGCACCAACGATTACCCCGTTTTCCAGTGTTGGATGTCGTTTCGTGCCGCGCTCTAATGATGTTCCACCCAGTGTGACACCCTGGTACAGGGTTACGTCATTTCCTATTTCTGTAGTGGCGCCAATGACTACTCCCATCCCGTGGTCAATGAATAGGCGTTGCCCAATAATTGCGGCGGGATGAATTTCTATGCCTGTTAACACCCTGCCCAAGTGTGAAATAAACCTGCCTAGCCACTTAAAGTTGTTTCTCCAAGCCCGATTGCCGGCGCTATAGAAAACCATTGCGTGGAATCCTGGGTAGCAGAAAATTACCTCAAGGGCAGATCGAGCNGCTGGATCATGCTCTAAAATTACCGAAATTTGATTACGCATATTCTTGAAAATCATGATGCTTATTGTGATATGATGCGGGACTGAGGTAGAAAACGGCCTAAGTTTCGCCTCCAGTTCAGGAAGGTATAGTCGTGGATATAGGATTCTTGATTAACCCAGTCAAGAATTTGGTCTGTGTTTTTCCAGTGGGTAGGCCTTTTAGGTGGCCAGAAGTTTGGGATGTTGCAACCGTTGATTGAGGAGAAGGCGCTGTGCCAGAGGTGATATTAAATGGCCCTGACGGAAGATTAGAAGGCCGATACCAACATGGAAAGAGTGAAGATGCCCCTTTGGCTATAGTTCTGCACCCCCACCCAGAACATGGGGGAAATATGAACAATAAAGTTGTTTATCGTGTTTTCCAGACGTTTTCCTCAATGGGCTTTTCTACACTTAGGTTTAATTTCCGGGGGGTTGGACGAAGTCAAGGTGAATATGATTTTGGGCAAGGTGAGCTAAGTGATGCAGCTTCAGCCTTGGACTGGATGCAAAGTTTTAATGGGGATGCCCGTGCCTGTTGGGTGAGTGGCTTTTCCTTTGGGGCGTGGATATCGTTCCAACTTCTTATGAGACGTCCAGAGATAACAGGCTTTGTTAATATTGCTCCACCTGCAAATATCTACGATTTCTCGTTTCTTGCCCCTTGCCCTGTTTCAGGAATGGTGATTCAGGGGACATCCGATGAGATAGTGTCTGAACCGGATGTGGCTAAATTGGCCCAAAAACTATCNAACCAAAGGTTCGTTGATATTGATTATGTCAGGTTACGCGGAGCCGACCATTTTTTTGGTGAGTATTTAGATAAGATTTCAGACCGGACAGAAAAGTATGTTAGAAAGCGTATGAAGGAATTAGGCATTAATTGGTGAGACGAAACGAAAATGCTCAGCTAGACGGCCCGTGTGACTAGTTGTGAGGAGATGGGAACAATACGCCACCTTTCATAGGGAATGGTACTCCGGTCGTCAGTGGGTAGCTTAGCGGCAGGTTTCTGAGGGTTCTAACAGCTAAGAAACCCATTAATTGGGCTTCCAAAGAGTCGCCAGACCAACCCACAACTTCCACAGGGTCAACAGGGGCGGGAAGTAATTTCTGCAAGTAGTCCATCAGGGTCTTGTTTTTCCGGCCACCACCACTTACTAGCCATTTGCGGGGTGGTTTTGGNAGCTGCTTGGCTCCCATGGAAATAGCTTCAGATGTAAAAGCGGTTAGAGTGGCAGCACCATCTTGCAGGTTAAGACCCTCCACTGCGGCCCTGCTGAGTGTTTTGAAATGGTTCCTATCCAGAGACTTTGGTGCCGGTAAGGTAAAAAATGGGTCGTTTAGTAACTTCTCAAGGGTTTTTCTTGATACAGTCCCCGTCTCAGCAAGTGCCCCATGTTTATCCATTTTCATCTCGGTTTGTTCGGTCACCCAGTCGTCTAAGAGTGCGTTTCCTGGCCCTGTATCAAATGCAATCATTGAATGGTGATCAATCCAGGTAAGATTTGCGACGCCTCCTATATTCAGAATTGCTATGGGTTTTCTGAGGTTGCTAGAGAGTGCTCTATGGAATACCGGTGCAAGTGGAGCGCCTTCTCCGCCATGGGCGACGTCATTACTCCTAAAGTCTCCGACCACAGTAGTGTTGAACTCTGATGCCAGAGATCGAGGGTTACCGATTTGAATAGTTTGGCCTAAATTTGGAGCATGCATGATAGTTTGGCCATGAACTCCTATCACGTCGATGTTATCAATCGTTGTCGGATTGGTTTCCAGAAATGTCCTAATAGCACCTATGTATGCTTCAGTGACCATGTTTTCCGCTGACTCCAGGTATTTACTTTTCCCCAAGACAGCAAGAATTTGGTGGCGGGTTTCCTCGTTATACGGTATCGTGACCGATGGTCCCAGTTCTACTATTTTTTCGCCATCGGTGGTAATCTGCGCTATGTCGACACCATCTAGTGAGGTGCCGCTCATTAATCCTAGTGCACAAAGATTTGGGGCATCACTTTTTCCCGTCATTAGTTTCCTGTGTAGTTGATAGAAGGATTTATCCGCTTATGCTACTAAANTTAAGAAATTTTTGTCGGAAAAAGAAGTGTGGATAAGATCAATGGTCAAGCCAAAGTCCGAATTGCTCCAGACCTTCATTGAAAGAGGTTATTTGCATCAATGTACCGATATGCCTGGTTTGGATAAACTTGCTAGAACAGAGGCAATAGTTGGTTACATTGGTTTTGACTGTACAGCCGATAGCTTGCACGTGGGTAGTTTGATACCGATTATGTTGCTTCGCCACTTGCAACGTGCCGGGCACAAGCCAATTGTATTGCTGGGTGGGGGGACCACTAAAATAGGCGATCCTTCAGGGCGCGACCAGACGCGTAAATTGCTTGGTGAGGAAGAAATAACACAAAATATGCGGAGTTTGAGAAAGGTGTTTGAACGTTTTTTAACGTTTGGTGATGGCCCTACAGATGCGCTGATTGTGAACAACGCTGAGTGGCTGGAGGAGCTAAATTATGTGGAGTTTCTGAGAGAATATGGGCGACATTTTTCAATTAACAGAATGCTTGGATTTGACTCGGTCAAGCTAAGATTGGAAAGAGAGCAACCGCTAAGTTTTNTGGAATTTAATTATATGATTTTTCAGGCCTATGATTTTCTGGAATTGTCTAGGCGGCATGGTTGTTTATTGCAATTAGGAGGGTCTGATCAGTGGGGAAATATTGTCAATGGGGTCGAANTAACCAGACGGGTTGATGCCAAGAGCTTGTATGGGGTTACTTCGCCACTGCTTGAGACGGCTTCTGGCCAGAAAATGGGGAAGACAGCAGCAGGGGCTGTCTGGTTGAACGAAGAACGTTTGTCTAGTTACGACTATTGGCAATATTGGCGTAATGTTGAAGATGCGGATGTCGGCAGATTTCTGAGATTATTTACTGATATGCCCTTGAATGAGGTCGCCCGTTTCTCTGCACTAAGGGGAGCAGAAATTAACGATGCTAAAAAGATTCTGGCTGATAGAGCTACGGAGTTGTGCCACGGTCGTCAAGCATCAGAGAGGGCGGCATCAACTGCCTATGCAACTTTTGATTTGGGGGATATTGGGGCGGATCTCCCAACATTTGATATTGAGGCGGCTACCTTGCTAAAAGGCTTGACCTTGTTTGAAGCATATAAGGACGTGACGGGTTTGGCTAATTCGAAAGGAGAGGTTAGGCGATTGGTAGGCCAGGGCGGTGCTAGGATAAACGATGCTCCAATATCTTCGCTTGACTATTTGATCACAGATTCAGATGTGAATAGTCAGGGTTTTATAAAACTTTCCTCGGGGAAAAAACGACACTCCTTGCTGCGGCCGGTATAGGGCGGGAATCTTAATTATAGCGTTATATTTTGTTGTGGTGTTATTCGTTGGATTGTGTGTTATCCGGGGAAAACAAGTCAAATAGATCCCGCAATATTCCAGGGGCCAGTACTGTTAGCGGGTTTACGAAAATTTCTAGGTCATTTATAGGCCCTTTAGCGCTGTAATTAGCAGCAAAAATTCCTTCTTTTTCAGGTCCAGTTAATATATCGCCAATCACCGGCACTGTTCCTACTAGGTTATTTAGAAGATAGGCAGGTATAATTGTTCCCCGGATATCAGCGGAGTTGCTTGCGAGGTCCACCTCGCCATCGACGGTTATCCCCAGAGAAACGCCGCTTGCCCGCGCCTTAAGGAGTTGTAGGCTCGAGTTCTTGTAACGAAACGGCGCGTTAAGCCTTGCAAATGGCAGACCCTTTCCAGTCAGCAACTCGAAGACGTTGGTGGGGAGGGACATGGAGAGCAANTGAGCTATGATGGGGGTATTGGTTACGTGGAAATTTTCTATAATGCACTGGCCCTCGAGCATATTTTTATCGGAACTATTCTCGTAGCGGGCCACTAAATATAGCTGGCCGCCAACTAAATTTGACGTTATCCCTAGGATCTTTAGAAACTCGCCAGCATTTTCCGATGCAATTGTTATTTTTTGTTCGGCACCGGATCCTGAGATTTCGAGGCGAACTTTCTCTTGTTTATTAAAGTATGCTTCTATTCTGGCCCGGCTTAACTCATTGCCTTGAATAGAAACTTCTACCTGAATGTTATGAAGGCTTTCTCCATTTGAAGAATAGAGATTTTCTATCTTTCCAGAAAGATTTAGTGCTCCATCATCTGCTAAGTTTGTTTTTGTCTGGATGTCATCCAGAAGGTTAATCAAGGGTTGTGAAATAGTTAAGTCTTTTGAATCTACTAAGACATCAACTCCTTCTTTTGCAAGAGCATTGTATTGTATATTCGTGTTAGAGAAAGTGGCCGCTTCTCCAGTCGTTAGCCGGTCTACAGATAGATGCCCCTTTCGNAATTTTAGTTTTGGAACTTCTTTTCTTGATTCANACAAACCCAGATCTAGGAATTTTGTACGAAGGTTGATCTCGTAAATGTTGTCATTTTTAAATAATATGTCGGCAGTGATTTTTTCGTTTCTGTAGGATATGTCTTGTAAGGAAATTTTTGCGATATCATTGGTTTCGTTCAGTTCTACTGATACGGCCCCCTTTAAGTCTTTCCCGCCGAAATGGAATGTTATTGGAGAGGAAATTGCCCATGCATCAAGGTTAACGTGACTGGTGATATCAACTGATTCGCCAATCTTCTTATTAAAATTGATGCTTGGAAATGATGCTGCTAACTCTGCCGCATCTATATTTATAAGCGCGGTTTGACGGTCATCTGCAAACGCATTAAGGGTTATTTCTAATGCTGCTTCGCCATCTGCAAAGAGAAACAAGTCCTCTAGCCCGCCGCTAAATTTTTCAGTTAGTGTGGTGCGAATAACGGCGTTTCCTATTGGGCCGGATGATCCGTTATTTGGCGTCGTGGCCCACTCAACTGCTACTGGCATTTCGTTAACAGTAGCTCTAAAGTCTCCAGTTAGTTTGCGCTCATCAATAAAAACTCTTCCAATGCCACCCACAATATTAAGTTGGCGTCCACCAAGGACGTGCTCGTTTGTTTGTAATGCAAGTTGTCGAAAGGTGACCTCCCCTTTTGTGGTTAAGTCCCGGATCGTTAGGTCGCTGATCAAAGGGAAATAAATATGTAGGTTGGTCTTTGACACACCTTGGAGTGTCTGACTTTCTTTAGATCCCAGCCACGAAGTGAGCTTTTCGGAAAACCCAGGAAAAATAACAAGATCAGATAGAGGTCCGCTTGAGCGGAGATCCAAAAATCCAACCTCTTTCCCTGTGTAGACGTCAGAAAATTCTAGTCTGGTTGCGTTAATTTCTTGTTCAAGAATTTTTCCTGATTCAATGTCGATATGGAGATCAACTCCGTCAAACCACCCGTCCGCAAAAAGGTTTTCAGCGGGTGGAAGCCCATTCATATATTCAACCCTGGTGTCGTTTACTTGGAATGTCCCAAATACTTGATTACGTTCTAAATTGCTTTTTGCCAAATCATTAACTGAGAAATCTAGGTATGCAGTGATGTTCTCAATGGTTCCTCCCGAAATATTGTCTAAAACCCAGCTTCGTGTGCTTTTGGCAAGATTCCGAGGCCAAAGTGTCGAAAGTTGGTCAACTGGAATTTCATGCGTATCAAAGGCTGCATTGATGTGGGGGTTGGAGTAAAGGTTGGTTAGGGAAGCACTGCCATCTATTTTGAATCCATTAATCTTCCCTTCGAAGCTCTCAAGGAAGATTGATGGATTCTGATTATTGAAATAACCTAGCATACTTAGGTTTTCTACTTTGTGCTCACCCAAGAACATTGATTGGTCGCTAAAAATAGCTGAGCCATTTGAACAGAATAGCTCAAATCCGATCTTGTTTATGTCGGAAATTGTTTGAAAGCTTGTCACAAAACTTCCAGAAATAGTTGCATTAAGGTCAGTAAAATTTCCAAGATTTTCGGAAACTAATTGGAATTTGTTGGGATTAAAATCAGAAAAGGAAAGCGCAGTTTCCCAAATTCTATCATCTCCCGAGTAATTTGCCTTTAACGCTACGCTGACCTCCCCACCCCCGCCTCCCATATTGAGAGTAGATGCGATAAATATAATCATGTCCTTTTGTGATTGTGCTAAATACCATTTTTCACTAGTTGCTTCCCATATAGATAGATTGGAAGAGTCGAGTACGGCCAAATGGCTATTGGTGACATTTACTTCTTCTATCCGTGGAAGTTCCAACTCAGGGGCGATTCCAGTGATGGTGCGGGATAGGTGTTTTAAGGCAGGTTCCAGATAGTAATTAAAAGGAAATTTAGTATTGGTTTTTGGATCAGGCTTTATGACTGGTCTCACTATTTCAAGATTAAGTCCGGCTACATCTACTTTCGTAAATGTAATATTCCCACGCAATAAGGCAGGGACGCTAAGCCGAGCAGAAAATGCCTCAGCCATAGCCCTCACTTCACCCTCTGTTGTTTTTGCCGAAAGATTGTGGCCGGTGAAGATAACGTATGGAGCCCATCCCTGCCAGGAGGCTTGCAAACTTTCGAAAGTGATTTGGGTGCCAGAGCTCTCTATATTTAAGAGCTGCTCCAGGTGTGGACGTAGAAAGGTTAAGGATACCGGTCCATCTGACATCCGCCACACCAAGAATGTTAGGATGATAACCCCAAGTGCAAGGGTGCCGCCCAATATCTGCAGCACATTTCGAAGAATAGGAATAGCCAATTTGAGTGACTTATATCTATTATTAGAGTTTGAGCTCACGGGTTCCCTGAGTAGAGGCGGTAGATTAGGACTTTTATGAAATTCCACCCTAGTGTTATTTCTCATCCACAGCAATGGCCGGAGCCATCTGATGAGGCTCGCGCAGAGGAAGAATTGCGGCGTTGGAACCGACTTTTCGGACACAATACGGATAATTTAGGCCTGAGGTTCAATTATTTTGAGCGATTATTATTGATGATATTTGGCAATTCGCCATATCTGAGTTCTTGTGTGTTCAGTGAACCAGAATTTGTAAAAACCTTGGTTGGTAGGGATTTTGAGGAGAGTTATGAGGGCGTGTTGCGCGAGACAAGGCTTCTGACTGGCTTAGCCCGCCCGAATGAGGCCTTTTTGTCCTCTCTCTCTCGATCTTTGCGCATCCTTCGCCGTAAACAGTCGCTTTTGGTTGGTATAGCTGAGTTAATTGGTATGTGGGATACGAGGACAGCGGCCACTGCTCAGACAAAATTTGCTGAGGTGGTATTAGAGGTGTGTACCAAAAGTTTACTGACTTTGGCTTCTGCTGAGGAAGGTCTCCCCCTAGGGGATAAGTCGGATATTGCTCAAGGAAGTGGTCTAATTATTTTGGGTCTTGGGAAACTAGGCGGTGGAGAACTGAACTTTTCCAGTGATATAGATTTGATTGTCTTATATGACCCGAATGGGGGAAAGTCTGGCTCGAATGAACGTCTTTCCGCAATATTCTCTCGTCTGACCCAGAGGTTGGTAGAGTTATTGGAAACGCGGACTAGTGAAGGATATGTATTCCGGACAGATTTGAGGCTGCGTCCAGATCCGCTGTCGATGCCCTTGGCCGTCTCGACCGATGCTGCTGAGGTTTATTATGAAAGTGTGGGGCAAAATTGGGAACGCGCAGCGTTTATCAAAGCACGTCCGGTGGCAGGAGATGTCGTGGCCGGCGAATCATTCTTGCGAAAATTAGAGCCGTTTATTTGGCGTAAGACCCTCGATTTTGCGGCGCTAGCTGACATCCATTCAATAAAGAGTCAAATTGATTCCAACTTTAGTGCTGATGACTCAATACGTGGCCATAATCTAAAACTCGGCCGTGGAGGAATCAGGGAAATTGAATTCTTTGTCCAAAGTTTGCAGTTAATTTGGGGAGGAAGAATGCGTGAAGTGCGGCGACATTCGACGGATGATGCGCTGTGTGCGCTTTCAGAGGAGGGGCTGATAACAGAGAGCATTTGCGAAAAAATGACGAACGCATACTGGTTTTTACGCAGAGCGGAGAATCGTCTTCAAATGGTGGACGATAGACAAACGCATGTATTTCCCCATAGCGAAAGTTCTTTTAACAGGTTTTCTGTTTTTATGGGATACGAAAACCCTAACGATTTTGTTGCTTTAACGTCCGAGGTTCTCAATTTTGTATCTACAAATTATAAAGAGTTGTTCAAAACGCAAGTTTGCATGGATAGTTCTGCAGGAATACAGGGGAATTTAGTTTTTACAGGCATAGAGGATGATCCAGAAACTTTAATTACGTTAGAGGGGCTAGGATTTTCTCGTGCTTCGCATCTATCTTACGTTGTTCGAAAGTGGCACCGTGGTGAGCTAAAGGCTACTCGGAATGTGCGTGCACGGGAGATACTCACCCGGATTATGCCCAGCCTCTTGCTGGCGTTAGCCCAGACAAGTGATCCCGATACTGCATTTATAAAATTTGATGAATTCCTGCGAAATTTGCCTGCAGGAATCCAATTATTTTCGTTGTTTCAGGCATCTCCTAAGTTATTACGCGTGGTTGCCGAAATAATGGGAGCGGCACCGCGTTTGTCCGGTTACCTTGCACAACGGGGTTATCTTTTAGACGCGTTGATTGAGGAAGAGGTGAGTGCACCTGTTTTCGAAAAAGAGCAATTGCTGGGTAGTTTGGAAGAAAAAATCGAATTCGCCATAGATTTTCAGGATTTTTTGAATATTACGCGCAGATGGTCGGGGGATATCAAATTCCTAACTAGCGTTCGGCAGCTAAGAGGAGCACTTGATTGTCTGGATGCAGGTCAAATTCTTAGCAACGTTGCGGATCTCTTGATTGAGGCGACCCTGACCGCAGTCAGGCGCGAGTTTGAAAAGACTTATGGCGTTTTGAGAGGTGGAGAGCTGTGTGTTTTAGGATTTGGAAAGTTGGGCGGCGAAATTTTAACAAGAGGGTCAGATCTAGATTTAGTTTTTGTGTATAGAGCTGACAATGAATCGTTATCAAACGGCGATAGAAGGGTATCCCCATCCACTTATTATTCTAGACTATGCCAGAGGCTAATAACCGCTCTTTCGGCGCAGACAGGGCTTGGTCAGTTATACGAGATCGATATACGATTACGACCTATGGGATCGAGCGGTCCGCTGGTCGCAGATTTTTTGCGCCTTGAGCATTATTACAAAAAGGAGGCCTGGGTATGGGAACTCATGGCATTAACAAAGGCTCGTGTTGTGGCAGGTCCCAAAGCATTAACACGGAGAATTGAGGTTCTTATTGGCAATGTCTTGTGTCAGGCTTCTACCCTGCAAAATCTCCAGTTTGACATCTTAGCCATGCGCCAAAAGGTTTGGCGTGAACGACCGCCAGCGGGATTTTGGGATATTAAGTATTCTTTGGGGGGATTATTTGATTTGGACTTTCTGGTCCAATATTTACAACTTCTTAATGGTGGACAGGAATCCTCTGTTTTGGATTCAAATACTTTCAGGTTTTTTGGAAAGCTGTCTAAATCCGGGCGCTTGGATAGATGTATATTAACAGAGCTTTCCGGGGCATTAGAATTCTTCTTGCAAATCCAGTCTCTTAGTAGAATCTGTCTCACAGGGGTATTGGATGAGGATTCGGCACCAAGTGGTTTACGGGAAGTTTTGGTTCGCAATTGCAGAGCTGTTGACTTTAATGCTCTTAAAGACAAACTAAGGGTGCATCAAGTTTCCACACGAGGGCACTTTGTACGGTTAATTGGTGATTATACGGCGGTGTAAAAAATCCATTTTTTAGGAGAATGCTACGATGAAAGAAGTAATAATGGTTGGTGACAAAGCGCCAGAATTTAATCTGCCTTCGTCTAATGGCAAGGATATCAGCCTAAAATCATGTAGAGGAAAGGCTGTGGTGTTATATTTTTATCCTAAGGACGATACGCCAGGTTGCACTAAAGAGGCCATTGCTTTCAGCGAATTGAGCAAGAGCTTTGATAAGAAGAATGCTCTTGTGCTTGGGGTTTCTAAAGATGACATGGCCAGGCATATGAAATTTATAGCTAAGCATTCTTTAAGGGTGGAGTTGTTATCGGATATCGATGGGATTGTCTGTGATGCTTACGGTGTTTGGGTTGAGAAAAGTATGTATGGCAGAAAATACATGGGGATAGAACGTTCAACTTTTCTTATTGACCAGAAAGGCCGTCTCAAGGAAATTTGGCGCAAGGTAAAAGTGCCGGGCCACGCAGAAAAAGTATTAGAAGCTCTGTGTAATATTTGACTTTTATATTGGGGAAGGAAACCCAAGCAGCTCAGGCTAGTTTTTAGGGTCTTCCGATGGTGGCTGAACGTGTAAAAATAATTCCTTGAGCTGCCGCGTGGTAACTTCGCTGGGTGCACTCATCAATAAGTCTTGGGCTTGTTGATTCATTGGAAAGAGTGTCACTTCTCGGATATTGGGTTCATTGGCAATGAGCATCACTATTCGGTCTATTCCTGGGGCGAGGCCGCCGTGAGGTGGTGCACCAAACTGGAATGCTCGCAGCATTCCACCGAATTTTTCTACGACGGCTTGCTCAGAATAGCCGGCGATTTGGAAAGCTTTTATCATGGTGTCAGCTTGATGATTCCTAATTGCCCCAGAGGATAATTCTACTCCATTACAAACAATGTCGTATTGGTATGCAAGAACATCTAATGGATCCTCTGAATCAAGAGCATCCTTGCCTCCCTGCGGCATGGAGAACGGGTTATGGCTAAACTTAATGTTTCCAGATTCGGGATCTCTCTCGTACATTGGGAAGTCAATGGTCCAGCACATCTTAAAGACGTCTTTTTCCAGCAAATCAAGCTCAGTCCCAAGTTTGGTACGGACAGTACCGGCAAAGGCTGCGGCTACATGAGGCTCGTCGCAGACGAAGAAAGCGGTATCCCCGGCTCCAATGTTCATGGTTTTCTTGATTTTTTCTTGGATTTCCCGGGGGATGAATTTTGCGATTGGGCCCTTTCCTGCCCCAGTTTCGTCAAACGTCACGTACCCTAGGCCCGGTGCGCCCTGAGTTTTAGCCCATTCGTTCAGTTTGTCAAAAAAGCTTCTCGGGCGGTTGTTTGTTGCGGGCCCTGGAATTGCCCTAACAACGGCACCTTTCTCAATTTGAGTTCGGAATGCCTTAAAGGTGACATCGGGTATCACAAAGTATTCAGTCACGTCTGATATAATTAGTGGATTTCGAAGATCCGGTTTGTCGGTCCCATATAGGCGTATGGCGTCACGGAAGGGTATCCGTGGGAATGGAGGCTCAGTTACCTTCGACGAGCTGAATTTGGTGAAGATTTCATATAAAACAGGTTCGATAGCGTCAAAAATATCATCTTGTGTGGCAAAGGCCATTTCCATGTCTAGTTGGTAAAATTCTCCTGGGCTTCTATCGGCTCTTGCATCTTCATCTCTGAAGCACGGCGCAATTTGGAAATAGCGGTCAAAGCCAGAAACCATAATTAGTTGTTTGAATTGCTGCGGAGCTTGTGGGAGCGCGTAAAATTTTCCTGGATGTACACGGCTGGGAACCAAATAGTCGCGAGCTCCTTCTGGACTCGAGGAAGTTAAAATTGGGGTTTGAAACTCCATAAACCCCTGTTCAGTCATGAGCTCTCTGATATTGCTAATCACGTTGTTGCGAAGTTGAATATTTTGTTGCATTTGTTTGCGACGCAGGTCGAGGAAACGATATTTAAGTCGTATGTCTTCCCCTGGAACTTGGCCTCCCGAAACTTGCATGGGGAGGGTCGCAGCTGCTGATTCAATCTTTAAGTCGGTGATGGTGATCTCAACTTGGCCCGTTGGCAACTTATTATTTATAGTTTCGGCAGATCGTTCGACTACTGTGCCCGTAACAGTTATTACGCTTTCTACTCTGACACCCTCGGCCAGCTCAAACATATTTGACTCGGTCTCTATAACTGATTGTGTGAGTCCGTACTGATCTCTTAGATCTATGAATAGCAAGTTTCCGTGGTCTCGTTTGCTATTNACCCACCCTGATAGGCGAACTTCTTGGCCTATTTGATCGCGGCGAAGCTCGCCACAGTTATGAGATCTATATGGGTGCATTAATTTGTAAACCGGTGGAAAGGTGCGTGCTGTTGGACTCTAAAGTGGCCCTTTCTATATCAAACTAAGCTTTTTGTCGAAACCCTTTATGAACAGCCGCTAGTGGAGCCGCAAGTGTTGCATTTTAAGCAGGTTCCATTCCGAACGAGTGTGAAGTTACCGCATTCTGAACATGGATCTCCCTCATAGCCTTTAATCNTAGCTTCGCGAGATCGTGAGAGTTGGGCTTCGGCTCCTCCTCCGATGACGGCTGCGCCAACGGACACAGCCCCTTGGGCTGCCCCTGACGAAGCAGGCAATGCCATAGTTGAGNCGTCTTGGTTTTGCGTCTGGGAAGCATCTTCTGCGGCCTGTGGGATCGCGCCGCCCTCTAGAACTCGCAAACGGCCGCGGACATATCCTGGACTAACTAGCGATTGTATATCTGAGGACGGGGCGTGTTCACTATTTTCATGGTGTTCTAGGCCTCCATGGTCTCCTTGTCCAACACTGTCAGGCAACAAATCATCGCTTTCGACATGGGATAAGTCATTTCTGTCAAGATATGAAATGGCGAGTTCTCGAAAAACATAATCCAATATGGATGTAGACATTTTGATGGAGTCATTTCCACTTACCAATCCACTAGGCTCGAACCGAGTAAAAGTAAAGGCGTCTACATATTCTTCCAAAGGAACGCCGTACTGTAGCCCTATGGATATTGCAATTGCAAAATTATTCATTAGACTCCTGAAGGCGGCTCCCTCCTTGTGCATATCTATAAAGATTTCCCCTAGTTCGCCATTTTCGTATTCGCCGGTGCGCAGGTAAACTTTATGGCCTCCTACCATGGCTTTCTGGGTATAACCTTTCCTTCTGTGAGGAAGTTTCTCTCTTGCTTGCCGTTCTTGTTGGAGGGCATGGGCGACTATGCGTTCTGGAACNGTAGCATCCTCCTGTCGCAAGTCTGCGTCTGAATCAATTTTAGAGCTCTGTTCATCTTGGTCATCCACCAAGGCAGACAGCGGTTGGCTTAATTTTGAGCCGTCGCGGTATAGGGCATTAGCCTTCACACCCATTTTCCAGGACATCAGGTATGCTGCGGAGCAATCTTCTACCGTCGATTTATTCGGCATATTAATAGTTTTTGAAATAGCCCCCGAAATAAAGCTTTGGGCGCTAGCAATCATTTTAATGTGGCTCTGCCATGATAGAGCACGAGTGCCCACCCTGCCGCACGGATTAGCGCAATCAAATACTGGCAGGTGATCTGCTTTAAGGTATGGCGCTCCCTCTAGTGTCATTGCTCCACAGCAATAGAGGTTTGCTTCCTCAATTTCATTTTTGCTAAATCCGAGCCAGTCCAGCATGTCGAACTGTGTCGAGTTTAACTGTTGCTCCGATAGGCCCAGTTGCTTAGCACAAAACCCCTCTCCTAAGGTCCATTTGTTGAACACAAAGCGAATGTCAAAGGCGTCTGAAATTACTTCTTCGACTTTTTGAAGCGCTTCCTTGGTAAAGCCTTTTCCAGTGAGAGCATCATGATCGATTGTTGGACATCCATTTAATGTTCCATGGCCAACGGCATAATTGCTAATCTCTTTAATTTCAGTTTCTTCGTAGCCTAGTGAGGCCAATGCTTCCGGCACAATTCGGTTGATAATCTTAAAATATCCGCCACCCGCCAATTTTTTGAATTTAACCAATGCAAAATCGGGTTCTATCCCTGTTGTGTCACAATCCATGACAAGCCCGATAGTGCCAGTCGGAGCTATAACGGTAGCTTGCGCATTGCGGTAGCCGTGGGCTTTCCCCATTTCCACTGCCTCNTCCCAGCTTTTTTGTGCAGCGTCAACAAGGTCAGGAATTGGGCAATTTTCGATGTCAAGCGCCACCGGAAGGATTGTCAGGTCCTCGTATCCTTGGGTGAGACCATGGGCCGCCCGTTGATGATTTCTCATTACTTTAAGCATGGCTTCGGCGTTATCCTGAAAGCCTGGAAAACTTCCAAGCTCCTCGGACATTTCAGCGGATGTTCGGTAAGATGTTCCCGTCATTACAGCGGTGAGTGCTCCAGCAAGCGCCCTTCCCTCAGCGCTGTCATAGGGAAGGCCCGATGCCATCAAGAGTCCCCCCAAGTTGGCATAACCTAGCCCAAGGGTCCGGTATCGGTATGATTTTTTTGCTATTTCCTCAGAAGGAAATTGGGCCATTAGGACGGAAATTTCCAGGACTATCGTCCATAGCCGTACGGCGTGCTGATATTCGTCAATGCGGAAGTCACCATTGGCACTTCTAAAAGCCAGCAAATTTAAGGAGGCAAGGTTGCAGGCGGTGTCGTCCAGGAACATATATTCAGAACAGGGGTTGGAAGCTCGAATTCGCCCAGACTCTGGGCATGTGTGCCACTCATTTATGGTTGTATCAAATTGCACTCCCGGATCTGCTGATTGCCATGCCGCCAGTCCCATTTGATTCCACAGGCTTTTTGCAGGTATGGTGCGGTGAGTTGATTGATCGGTGCGACAGCGGAGAGACCAATCAGAACCCTTTTCGACAGCTGTCATAAAATTATTGCTAACCCGAACGGTATTGTTGGCATTTTGGCCAGAAACGGTTCTATAGGCTTCCGAGTCCCAGTCGGTGTCGTAGGAACAAAACTCAATTTCTACAATTCCTTGACGCGCTAGCTCTATCACTCTCTGGATACTGTTTTCGGGGATGTGGGCGTTTCTTGCTGCCGAGCACGCGCTTTTCAAATGGGGGTTATCCGAAACTTCGAATCGTCCTTTGCCTCCANTTTGGCAGGCAGCCAATACCGCTTTAAGATGTTCTGCCATTGATCTTGAACCGGCAACCAGTGCGGCAACCTTTTGTTCCTCGGCCGCCTTCCAATTGATGAAATCCTCGATATCAGGATGATCAACGTCTACGACGACCATTTTCGCTGCACGTCTGGTAGTGCCACCAGATTTTATTGCACCAGCTGCCCGATCCCCGATTTTGAGAAAACTTAACAAACCAGAAGAATGTCCACCTCCCGATAAGGGCTCGTTTTCGCCGCGAATGTCAGAAAAATTTGACCCCGTGCCTGAACCATATTTGAATAAGCGAGCTTCTCTGACCCATAAATCCATTATGCCTTGCTCGCCTACTAGGTCATCTTTGACCCCCTGGATGAAGCACGCATGTGGTTGCGGGTGCTCGTAAGCTGATCCAGAGGCCTCCAACTCACCATTCGTGTAATTCATGAAAAAATGCCCTTGGGGCGGGCCATCAATTCCATATGNCCAATGGAGCCCTGTATTAAACCATTGCGGACTATTGGGCGCTGCTGCTTGGATGGCCAGCATGTAGCAGAGTTCGTCGTGGAAGGCGAGTGCATCGGATTCTGTATCAAAGAATCCCGCTTTCCAACCCCAGTAGGTCCATGTTCCGGCCATACGATCAAACACTTGGGTTGCGCTTGTCTCGCCACCAAAACGCTCTTCCTCATTAAGCTTATTTAGAGCGGCCTCATCAGCCTCTTTAGGGAGCAGCCAATCTGGGACGCCCTTTTCCTTTTTTGGCCGGGTTATGGTGGGAACCCCGGCTTTCCTAAAATATTTTTGGGCAAGCACGTCAATTGCAACTTGGGACCAGTCTTTAGGGACCTCAATATCGCTCGCACTGAAAACGATAGATCCGTCTGGGTTGCGAATCTCACTGTTAGCGGTTTGGAAGGCTATACTACTGTAGGGGGACTGGTTCTCCTCAGTATAACAACGAAAAACTCTCATTACTCCCCCCGATTCTAGCACCTGTTGCAGTTATTAATCCGGCAACAGCCCTGTTAGACGATATGCGTCCAATTATTGACCCCAATATACGAGATATCGTTATCAATTCACAAGACCATACCATATGTAGGGTGCAGGTGTATGGTGCGTCAACCTAAAATTAGACTTCTTGGGGCCTCCCGTCCTAGCAGGGGTGCCACGTAGGCAATCACACCCGGGCAGGGTGACGAGCCCGTGAGGCCAGTATGCTGGTCACGCCGCTAATGCCAACGCGGCACTATTTTGGTTCGTAATGGTTTGCAACCAAACGATTAAGGAGGCGAACGCCAAACCCTGTCCCACCTTTGGGGACGAGTCTTTTGGTTTTTTTGGACCAAGTCACGCCCGCTATGTCGAGGTGGGCCCAGGGTGTGGTGTCCACAAAACGCTCGATGAATTTAGCCGCTGTTACACTACCAGCACCTCTTCCGGACCCAATGTTTTGAACGTCGGCGATGTCTGAGTCCATGTCTTTATCGTATTCATCGTCCATCGGCATGGGCCACACTTTTTCATCTACCCAATTGCCTGCTTCCAGTAACTGGTTCGTCAGAGCATCACTGTTGCTAAATAACCCGGCCCGTTCATGTCCTAGGGATACAATGATTGCACCTGTGAGGGTCGCCAAATCCACCGTTAGTCTTGGCTTAAAACGTTTTTGTGTATACCAAATGGCGTCGGCCAGTACCAACCGACCTTCTGCATCAGTATTTAACACCTCAATGGTTTGGCCTGACATGGAGGTAACTATATCTCCTGGCCTTTGCGCGTTTCCTGATGGCATATTTTCAACTAGCCCAACAACGCCAACTACATTGACTTTAGCTTTCCGTTGGGCAAGAGCGCGCATTAGCCCAATCACNACGCCCGCGCCTCCCATGTCCCATTTCATGTCTCCCATTCCTGCAGATGGTTTTATAGAAATGCCTCCCGTATCAAATGTTACGCCTTTGCCAACAAATGCCAGGGGGCTCTGCTCAGCATTTTGTTCAGCACCATCCCAACGCATGACCACTAACCTAGGTTCCTGAACACTACCCTGGGCCACGCCAAGTAGCGCACCCATTCCAAGTTGCTTCATTTTCGATGGCCCGAGAATTTCCACTTTTACGCCGTCATCAGATAGAGACTGTGCGCGAGCCGCGAGTTCGGTAGGGAACAAGACGTTGGCAGGTTCTGATACAAGGTCTCGGGTCAAAAATACCCCATTTGCTACAGCCGCAAGGGGTTTGTAGCGTGAACGCATTTTTGACGGCTCATTCCCCATTATGGTCAGTTTTCTAACCACAACTCGGTTGGGAAGTGTCTTTTTTACCTTGTATCGTTCGAACCGGTAACTAGCAAGGGAAGCTCCAAAAGCAATGTGGGCACCACAATCCACTGCGTTAAGGGCTGTCTGGCTACCAACATCAATATTAACCACTGCTTGTTTTATCCCGTGAGAATTAAGCTTAGATAATATCTGACCGCCTACAGATTGGGCCCCCCGCGCATCAAAATCCTTAATCTTGCCTGCTCCGATTAGAATTATCCTTTCGGCTCGGAGCCCTGTGGGGGTTAATAAGGTTAGTGTGGTGCCGTTTCTTCCGGTAAAATTTTCGGATGCCATCGCCCGCTTCAAGGTTCCCCGGGTTTTACGATTAAGCACTTCAACCATTCGATTTGCTGACGTCTCCTCCCAGGCGAGTGCTACGTAAGCCCCTGTTTGAGGATAGGAGGGTTTGGCAAAAGTGATATTCATGTTTTTCGTCCCTTGCTTGATGTTAGTATGTGCGGCGAGAGGGAGTAGATTCCCGAGGTAAATGCAGTATTCTCGCAGGTGGTTGTTCTCATGGCAACCTCGGCATGTGGAGAAAGAACCTTGGCAGGGTGAGTTGAAGGAGATTCGCCCGTGATTTGTGCACGTAGCGGCTCGAAAAAGGGGAAAGGAAAGATGACCCGGTTTTCTCTTTATATAATGAAGCAAATAAGCGGGCCGTTGATATTGCTCACGTTCAGTTTTTCGGGTGTCATATGGTTAACCCAGTCCCTGAGGTTTGTTGATCTAATACTTAATAAAGGTCTGTCTCTTGGTTTGTTTCTTTATATGACCTTGCTTCTCTTGCCATCTCTTTTGGCGATCATTCTTCCAATCTCTCTGTTTGTGGCTGTTCTTTTTACTTATCATCAGTTGATCAGTGACAGGGAAATTGTTGTCCTCAAAGCCGCGAGTGTGTCGCATGCGATGCTTGCGGGCCCTGCTATGATAGTAGCATTTATTGTGATGGGGGTAGTGTACGTGATCAACATGGCGTTGATGCCTGTGGGATTTCATGAATTTAAGAATATTCAATCACAGGCTCGTGATTCATACGCCTCTCTTCTGCTAAGGGAGGGAGTGTTTAATACGCCCGTGAATGGTCTGACTATCTATGTGCGAGAGCGTAAGCCTAACGGCGAANTAATGGGAATACTGGTGCATCAGGAAAACGGGGAGGACACCCCGTCAACTGTAATGGCGGAGAGTGGAGTGCTTTTGGAGACGCCGGATGGTCTGCGCCTTGTTATGTCAAATGGTAATCGACAAGAGGTCAATGTGAGTGATGGGGAGTTATCGCTGCTTTACTTTGACCAATATGCTTTTGAGTTTGCTGAAAATTCCGGGCTCGACTTCTCAAGATTTAAAGAGGCCAAAGAAAGAACGCTTCCAGATTTGCTCTGGCCTAAAGATGTTGTGGAGGAAAGGCATAAGAGGGAGTTTAGAGCAGAGGCTCATCGTCGCTTATTGACGCCTTGGATATCAGCTATATTCGTGTTTATCGCCTTAGGGGCTCTATTTTCGGGGGATTTTGACCGCAGGGGCTCTAACTGGCGCCTTTTTTATGCTGTTATGTTAGGCTTGTTGGTCCAAGCCGCCGCTCTCGGTGNCCCGGGTTTGATGACTAAAACGCCTCATTTGATACCGCTTATGTATTTGGCCACCCTTGTCATGCTAGGTTCGGCGGGTTATGTGGCTGTGGTGGACCCATTACGGAGAGCATTAATCTCTGTTGGGCGCCATAGATATCGAAATAGCAAGGGGNAAAATTAGAGTGAGGCTTTCATCAACCCTTTCAATGTATATTGGGCGTCAACTAATCACAGGCATAGCTATAGCTTTGATCGCATTGTGTGTCCTGATTTTCCTTTTTGACGTTGTTGAGCTTAGTAGACGTTCGGCCAGTAAGCCTCAAGTGTCAATGGGGATTGTTCTGCAACTGGCATTGCTGCATTTGCCGTATATGGTGCAAAGGGTAGTTCCTTATGCTGTTCTAATTGGGGTTATGTTAGTATTGGCTAGATTTGGGAGGACCAGTGAACTGGTAGTTACCAGGGCATCTGGCACTTCAGTGTGGCAGTTTCTATTCCCGGGAATAGGCCTTAGCTTAGTCGGCGGAGTTGTGTTGGTGACGGTATTTAATCCACTTGCGGCTGCTCTCCTTTGGCGTTATGAGCAGTTGGAATCGCGCTATTTGGAGGGACGTGTATCAAACCTTGCTGTCTCAACCTCAGGCCTATGGCTNCGGCAGGCTGATGATTATGGAGAGTCGGTAATTCACGCTCAACGTATAACTGAGCCCGAGCTCACCTTGCATGAAGTTGTTATATTTCGGTATCAGGGCAGAACGGAATTTGTTCAGAGGTTTGATGCTTCCACTGCAGTCCTGAAGGATGGCCACTGGTTGTTGAGGGACGTGATATCCACTGGACCCTACCGCACTGCAGAACGAAAGGATCAATATAGGATCCCCACCGACCTAACAATAAGCCAAATTCAAGAAAATTTTGCTTCGCCGGAAACATTATCCTTTTGGGAGATTCCTAAGTTTATTTCGTTGCTGGAGAGAGCGGGTTTCTCTGCGTTGAAACATCGTGTTCATCTGCATTCGGTNTTGGCTATTCCGTTTTTGCTGACGGGAATGGTTTTAATTGGAGCAGCTTTTACCCTTCGATTGTCATCTCGGGTAAAAGGGGCAGGGCGTTTAATTGCTTTTGGGATAGCCGCCGGCTTGTTGCTCTATACCTTTTCTGATGTTGTGCTGGCCTTAGGTATTTCTTCAAGAATTCCAGCAATCTTTGCTGGATGGGCGCCGGCACTTATGGCGCTTTCCTTAGGTAGTGCACTACTTCTCCATATTGAAGATAGTTAGATGGGTGCCGTTGGGAGTANACTGCAAGTTTTGGTAAGGTGTTTGCCCATTGTACCCATTGTCTTAGTGTTGCCATTCTTGTTCGTGCCATTGGTTCAAGCCGAGGAAAGCGTTCCTGAAATTTTGCAGAAAAATGTTCTGCTTGAAGCCGAATCAATTTCTTATGATGAAGAAATGTTGGAGGTTGTGGCGACTGGTGATGTCTCAATTAGTATGGGAGATAGCACCGTTTTGGCGGATAAAGTTACCTACAATCGCCGCGCAGACAAGGTCTCCGCACAGGGGAACGTTGTATTGCTATCCCCTGATGGCAATGTCACATTTTCCCAAGCTATGGAGTTAACGGGTGACCTCAAAAGTGGGGCTATAGAGGCCATAAAAATCTTATTTGTTGATGGCTCGAGGCTTGCTGCCAATGGGGGCACAATGAGGCGGAACGGAAGAAGTGAGATTAGCAAGGCTGTTTACAGTCCTTGTTCAATTTGTCCAGATTCAGCAACTAGGATGCCTTTATGGCAAATAAAGGCCCTGAATGTTGTGCATGACAGGTCTCTGCGGCGCATTTTTTATAAAGACGCAATTCTTGAGGTGGTTGGCTTTCCCGTAATCTACGTTCCTTTTTTTACTCACCCGGATCCCTCTGTTGAGAGGAAAACCGGCTTTCTCGTCCCATCGGTAATTAGCAATTCTTTGCTTGGGTTGAGTTTTAAGCAGCCGTTTTTCTTTAATATTACGGATAATCAAGACGCAACTGTCGCGCCCATTTTCAGTCGCACAGCTGGACTGGTTTTAACTGGTGAGTACAGAAGACAGTTACAAAAGGGTTCTTTAGAAGTCAGTGGGAGTGCTACCAGAGCTGGGGAGATTGAGGAAATAGAACCTGAAGTGGTGAGGGGAGAGGAAAAAACGAGAGGCCATTTATTCGCCAAGGGGGTGTATTCTCTTGATAATAATTGGTTGGCTGGAATGGATATTAAACGTGCTACCGACCATTATTATCTCAGCGATTTTGGGTTTTCTGCCGGCTATGATTCTGCGGATATGGTTACTCGCTACAGAGGGCAGTCGCACTTAACCAGCCAAGTGTTTTTAGAGCGGACGGCTGGAAGAAACTACACCAATGTTTCGGCTGTAGCTTTTCAGAGACTCACCCCTACCATCGATTCCGAAGCTCTCCCCTATCTCTGGCCAGTTGGGACTTTTAGCTATCGGGGCGAACCTGGTCTATCGGGAGATTATTGGCTTTTCGACGCTAACTTGCGGCTTCTCGGTCGTGAACAGGGCACGCAAAGTAGGAGATTAATTGTTAAGGGTGGTTGGCGAATACCATATACCTCAGCCTATGGTGCCAAATATTCTTTTAATTTGGGTCTGCGAGCGGACGGTTATCATCTTTCTGATCTTCCAGACTCCAGACAGCCAGGGGTTACGACCGATGGGTTTGAAAGTCGATTGTTGCCCGAGGTTTACGTCAACTGGAAGTTACCCTTGGCGAGGCCGTTAGGCTCTGGTCTCCTGATCGTCGAACCAATTAGCCAAATAGTGTGGAGGCCAAATGGAGGGGACAGCAACAAGGTCCCTAATGAGGATAGTCTCGCATTTGAGTTNGATGACCTAAACCTTTTTAGTGTGGACAGGTTTCCAGGTTTGGATCGTTACGAAGGTGGGGCCCGTTTGAATTATGGTTTGCGCTCAGAGATCAATTCCACGTTTTTGCCGGATAGTGAGATGTTGTTGGGTCAAGTAGTAAGAGCCAGAGTAGATGAAACATACAGTGACGGGACCGGCTTAAACCAAAAGCTCTCAGATTTTGTTGGTAGGTTTACTATAGCGCCGAGCCGGCTAATCAGTTTAGTTCACAGATTTCGGCTTGACCGCAGTAACTTGGCAACCCGAAGCTCTTCCTTTCAGGCGACGNTCGGCCCTAGCCGTTTGAACAGCTCGGTTCATTATATGAAATTGAGTGACGACCCGACCGATGGTCTTCCGGTTTCTGTCGAACAAGTCAATCTATCGTTAAACGNCCAATTCCCGGAGAACTGGCGTTGGAGTTTTTCTCACCAAAGGGGCTTAGGCGATGGGGGCGGAGCTCTTTCCACTAGTCTGGGTCTGAGGTATGAGCATGATTGTGTGACACTTGAGGCTTTCGCAAGTCGGCATTATACAAGAGGATTATTGTTAGCGCCCGATACAGTTTTAGGGATTCAAATTTCACTTAAGAACCTCGGTCAGTCGATAGGTCACCAAGTGAATCTTCTAGGGGATAACCCGTGAGGAAGTTTTTTTCGGTACTTTTGGGTGTTTTTTTGTTGGCTCAGCTAGCAGTCGGCAAGGAGCTGGTGGGAATAGTCGCCGTCGTAAATGATAGTGCTATTTCAGTCTTGGATTTAATGGCCCGAACTAAAATGGTGGTCCTGTCTAGTGGGCTCGATGANACACCCGAGTTAAGAGCGCAATTAGCCAAGCCAGTTTTGGAAAATTTGATCGAGGAAAAGCTGCAGGCCCAGGAAGCAGAGCGCCGGGGCATCTCGGTGAGTGACCGGGAACTGGCAGCCGCTTTAACTATTGTGGAGCGCCAAAACGGGATTCGAGAAGGGCAGCTTAATAGTTGGTTGGCTGATATTGGCTTGCCCGCGGTCTTTTTTGAAGATCAGATCAGGGCTCAACTTCTCTGGGCCAAGGTTGTCTCTACTAACCTTCGTCCACTGGTCGATGTAAGCGAGGAGGAGGTAGAACATGAATTAGCCCGATTAGAGGCAAACCGCGGCTTGCCCGAATATCTTGTGTCCCAAATCGATTTTTATGCGGGGCCCTCAAAGCCTCTGGATGATCTGATGGAAGTGGCTGGTAAGCTTCTTGTTGAAATTAATGCAGGGGCGAACTTCGGGTCTATAGCGGAACAATTTAGTGATAACGCATTGGGGAATTTGGGGGGCGATATGGGTTGGGTCAGTCCAACCCAACTGCTTCCAGAATTGAGTGATGCTCTATCTAAGATGAGACCTGGCGAGGTTTCGGCACCGATAGTCAGCGCTGTGGGAGTGCATCTTGTAAGATTAAGAGATCAGCGGCGGGTGATGGAGCCAGATATTCGCGAGATTCGTGTTGATCTTGTCCAAATAGTTCTTCCCGGCATCACAGGTGACTCAATGACTTTCGAGGAGAAGGGCGTTCTGGAACAAATTAGCGATACAGTTCGTGGTTGTGCGGCCATGGAAGCAATGGCAAAAAAGTTAGGCGGTGGTTCAGGAAGTGTTGGTTGGATTTTGTTAAAAGATCTTCCAGAGCAATTTAGGTTGATCCTTTCACAACTGGATATAGGGCAGCCTAGCCAGCCGCTTTTCACTGGAAGTGGTGCTCATGTGATGATGGTGTGTGAAAGGGAGAATCCGGCGGAAGATATCAATTATGAACAGCTAGTTAGAGATCGCCTAGAACGATCGAGGTTGGACACCTTGGCTCGAAGATTACTGAGAGATCTTCGCCGGTCAGCCCTTGTAGATGTCCGCCTCTAAGAGTTTTGGCAGGGAGTTGGGGGACCTGCCTACTGTTAGCCAAGTAATTTTGGATAATGAATTGTCAGCGCGTAAATCGCTGGGTCAACACTTTCTCCTTGATGGACGCGTAATAGCTAGGATAGTCAATTCAGCGGGGATTGAAGCGGGCGTTCAAGTTCTTGAAATTGGGCCAGGCCCTGGTGGTCTGACACGGGCCCTGCTTGCAACTCCCGCCAAAGCTGTTGTTGCCATTGAAAGAGACGATCGAAGTGTGGAGGCGTTGCGTGACCTTGTTCGCGTTGTTGGTTCCCGGTTTCATTTAATAGCGGGCGACGCATTAGCAGTCGACTTGGATAGCCTTTGTGTTCAGCCTTTTCAGATTGTGGCTAATTTGCCCTATAACATTGGAACTAGGCTGGTACTGGACTTCTTGCATATGTCGCATAAACCAAAAAAGATGACGTTGATGCTGCAAAAAGAAGTGGCGCAACGTATGGTTGCCTCACCGGGCGGAAAGCACTATGGCCGCCTATCCATAATTGTTCAGTGGCTTGCCCGGGCTAGGGTGTTATTTGATGTGCCGGCCCGGGCGTTTAAGCCTGAGCCAAAGGTCGTTTCTTCAGTTATAGAGCTCATCCCAAGGCCTTGGCCTTTAGCAGAGGCAGAGCCGGATATATTGGAACTAGTTACCCAAAAGGCTTTTGGCCAGCGTCGGAAAATGATGCGGGTTAGTCTAAAGACATTACACCCTGATATAGTTAATCTTTTGCAAAGGGTTGGGGTTTCGCCAACTAGGCGCCCGCAAGACGTAACAATTCGGGAGTTTTGTTCTATTGCTCGAGAGCTTCATTCTTGGTCCAAATAAAAGCTCGATAGTTGGAGCAAGAATAGTGTTTACGGAGTATCTTTTGTCAGTTTCTCTACAAATTTGCTCAGTCCTGTTCTGCGGTGGCGACGTAGCCGCTCGGCACTGAGGATATTGCTGATTTGGTCAGTGGCAATGTCTAGATCTTCATTGACAATCACATAATCATACTCGGGCCAGTGGGTGATTTCATCTGTCGCTTTTGCCATGCGTTCTGATAACACTCTTTCTGGGTCTTGAGCGCGCGTCCTCAACCGGCGGGCCAATTCACCTGTTGAGGGAGGCAGGACAAATATTTTTACGACGTCACTTCTGGCATGCTCAGTTATTTGTTGTGCTCCCTGCCAGTCAATATCAAATAGAATATCGCTCCCGTTAGACAGTGATTCGTTGACTGTTTGAATGGGGGTTCCATATAAATGTCCAAACACTCGTGCGTGTTCTAAAAACTGTCCTGCGTCTGCCATAGAGCGAAAAACATCCTCATTAACAAAGTGATAATCCTTGCCGTTCGCTTCGTTTTGGCGTGGTGGGCGGGTTGTGACGGAGATAGAAATGCGCANATTCTCATCAATCTCTACTAGTCGTCTGGCTAGCGTGGTCTTCCCGGCGCCGGATGGCGACGAAAGGACTAACATTAGTCCACGTCTTTGAAGCTTGTTTTTATGACCCATATTATAAGGTTTATAATTCTAGCATGCTCCGCAGTCTAGTTCTTGCTTTCGATGTTTTTTCCATAACTTAACGTTTTTATTATGTTCGGCTAGCGTTTCGGCAAAATTGTGACCGCCCTGACCGTCAGCAACAAAATATAGGTCGGGTGTTTCTAATGGGGATAGAGCAGCTAGCAAGGAAGCCTTTCCTGGGTTAGAGATCGGTCCAGGTGGAAGGCCGAGGTGGCGATAAGTATTATAAAGGTTATCCTTATCGCGGAGATCATGGAGCCTTAAGGGCCGACCTAGTGGTTGTTTTCCTTGCGTTATTCCGTAAACCACAGTCGGGTCAGATTGAAGAAGCATCCCGAGCCGTAATCTATTGATAAATACACCAGAAATTCTAGGACGTTCCTGTGGCAGAGAAGTTTCTTTCTCAATAATTGATGCAAGGATAACCGCCTCAAAAGGCGTCTCAAGGGGTAAATTCGGATCACGCTCTATCCATAGCTGCTCGAGTGTATCGTTCATTAAAGTTTCCATATTTTGGAGAAGAGCATTTCTGTCATATCCACGGGAGTAGTGGTACGTGTTTGGTAGCAGGGAGCCTTCGCTAAAGCGCGTGTTAATCGTTCCNCTCAAAGTTGGGGTCTTGGTTACTAGAGCGTACACTTGGGACACAGACAGGCCCTCAGGCACTGTAACTTTGTGGATCACGGTTTTACCTAATATTAGGTCGTCAATTATGGATTCGGGTGTCGCTCCGGGAGCAAGTTGATATTCTCCTGCTTTAAGAAATTTGTCGCCCCTCCTTAGACTGACGGCAACACGGAATAGTGTTGGTTGATGTATTGCGCCAATTGAAACCAACCTATCCGCTATAGCTTGGACCCCTAGACCTGGCGATAGGATAATTGTTTCGTGGGTTCTCAAGGGGCCGGGTTTCTGTAACCAACCATTGAAAAACCAGGCAGTTGAAGTTAAGCAGATTAATCCTGCCGAAAAGATTGCTATCAGCCGAACGGAAAATTTAGCCATCGTGTTACATTTTTATAAGGGATGGGCTGATTCTGTTGGTTAGGCCATTTATTGTTGCTCATGGCTTCGGATTACTAAGCTGGCATTTGTTCCCCCAAATCCAAAGCTGTTTGACAGTGCAACAGAAATCGAAGCTTTTCGTGGTTTTAGGGGGACTAGGTCCAAGCTACATCCGACAGAGGGTTTCTCAAGATTTAATGTCGGGGGGGCGATTCCATCTTTAATGGCAAGAGTTGTAAAAATAGCTTCGACAGCCCCCGCTGCGCCCAATAGGTGCCCAATAGAAGACTTTGTGGAGGACATAAGCAGTTTTTGAGAGTTTTTGCCAAATAGCCTTTTTACGGCTCCATGCTCAATTTCATCGCCGAGAGGTGTCGACGTGCCATGAGCGTTTATATAATCGACGTGTACGGGATCTATTTTAGCGCGACCTAAGGCAGCTTTCATAGAGCGAAACCCGCCGTCCCCATTCTCGGGAGGGGCTGTTACATGATGCGCATCGCCTGACATTCCATAGCCTGCAATTTCCCCGTAGATTGTAGCGCCTCTTCGAATTGCGTGATTGTACTCCTCTAGAACTAACACTCCCGCGCCCTCGCCCATAACGAATCCATCTCGGTCGCGATCCCAGGGTCTTGAAGCTTCCGTTGGTGCGTCATTAAAGTTTGTTGATAGGGCACGGGCAGCACAAAAGCCGGCTAAGCCCAAGCGAGTTACAGGACTTTCTGNGCCCCCGGCTATCATTACGTCTGCATCATTTAGCATGATGATCCGCGCAGCGTCTCCAATGGCGTGGGCCCCTGTGGAGCAAGCTGTAACTACGGAGTGATTGGGGCCCTTAAATCCGAAGCGGATGGATATTTGGCCTGAGGCGAGATTAATGAGGCAAGATGGAATAAAAAACGGGCTCAGTCTGCGAGGCCCTTTTTCTGCTAGTGTTAAAGNACCTTCTTCTATTGTTCTGAGTCCGCCTATTCCCGATCCTACCATTACGCCGGTTCGTTCAAAGTCCACTGTTTTCTGGGGTTTCCAGCCTGAGTCTTCTATCNCTTCTGTCGCTGCTGCCAGAGCAAAGTGGATGAATTCATCCATCCTTCTTTGTTCCTTTGGGTCCAGGTAGTCATCAGGATTGAAGGAGTGGGTTTCATTATTCTTGGGGACCAGGCCGGCTATGGTAGATGGTAAATCCGATGTGTCGAAAGTAGTTATCTGACGGATTCCCGATTGGCCGGCTAAAAGCTTCTCCCAGGAGTACGCTACCCCGCACCCTAATGGGGTGACTAGGCCCATTCCCGTGACAACAACCCTCCTCAAATCAGCCATGCTGCTTTGAAGTTGGTTATTTGATCAATTTTGCGTGTCAATAAAATTGATTGCATCTTTGACGGTTACAATTTTTTCTGCCGCGTCATCTGGTATTTCGCAGCTAAACTCTTCCTCAAATGCCATGACCAGCTCGACAGTATCGAGACTGTCTGCTCCTAAGTCATCTATAAAGCTAGCATTTTCAGTGACCTTTTCTTCTTCTATCCCTAGATGTTCGACAACGATTTTTTTTACCCGGTCCGCTACGTCACTCATAGATAAAATCTCCTTTGCATCTCAGACTGCTCACACTCAAAAATCGAAATTTTGTATCAACTTTNAATNCATATCCCTATTCATAGAGATTCGGTAGGTAGCACACTTATCAGACCTTGGCCANAAGTCGCAAGAGAAGTTCCTTGGGNCCGGTCAAATAATCTACAGCATGGCCATGCCGCCATTGATGTGAAGGGTTTGCCCGGTAATATATGAGGCTTCTTGAGAAGCCAAATATAGGGCGGCTACAGCAATGTCTTCTGGGGCTCCAAGGGAGTTCATGGGTATTTTATTGCGTAACGCCTCTTTTTGCTTATCGCTGAGACCCCGCGTCATTTTTGTATCTATCATGCCGGGAGCAATAGCGTTGACAGTTATGCCGCGGCGGGCTGTTTCAACCGCAAGTGACTTGGTGAGCCCTGTGAGTCCGGCCTTTGAGGCCGCATAATTTGCTTGCCCCGCGTTGCCTGTGAAAGCTACGACTGAGGTTATGTTTATAATTCTTCCCCAGCGCTGTTTTACCATAAATTTAAGTGCTGCCTGGCAGAGCTTAAAGGTGGTAGTGAGATTAAGAGACATTACTTCGGCCCATTCTTCGTCTCTCATTCGGAGGGAGAGATTATCCCTGGTAATTCCAGCNTTATTTACCAGAATGTCCGGTCCTGAGATATCTTCTCCCAGTTGTTCCAGCAGCTTTGCGGCGTTGGAGGGATTGGAGAGGTCCGTGGGTACAACCTTGCATCGTGGACCAAGGTTTCTGGCCACTTTTTGCAACGCATCTTCCCGGGTTCCTGTCAAAATAACAAGACAACCTTGATTGTGAAGTGTCTGAGCAATTGATGCCCCTATATCCCCTGATGCCCCTGTCACAAGCGCAGTTCGATTAGCTAAGTTGAACATGTTTGGTATCTCCAGTTTTATACTTGGATTTTTGGCTAAAGGCTTTTCAATAAGTTTTCTATATCTGAAGGGTTTTCTATGGAGCTGCTTAACAACCCTTTCCTAATTCGTTTATTCATGTTTGTTAAAATTTTGCCCGTTCCAATTTCAAAAAATGCCTCTCCGCCCAGCGCTTGTATCTCTTCGATAATTTCACGCCACCGCACTCGCTGTGTGACCTGTTTAATTAGCAAGGCGCGTATCAGGTTTGGATCATTCGTTACAGTTGCAGAAACATTTGATACTAGTGGTGGGCGAGGAGAGGAGATGACAATTTCATTCAGTGCTATGGACATGGCTTCAGCCGCTGGCTCGAGNAAGCTNCAATGGAAGGGTGCACTAACGTCAAGAGATATTGCTCTCTTAGCCCCGGCCTCTTTTGCCAACTCGATCGCCCGGTCTATGGCCTCAGCCATGCCGCTCAGCACTACTTGGCCGGGAGCATTATCATTCGCCACATCACACACTCCGTGGATAGAAGCAGATGCAGAGACCTCTTCTACTTTGTCTAGTTCTAGGCCAATAATTGCTGCCATTTTACCCTTGCCAACGGGCACGGCTTGCTGCATTGCTGTGCCACGTGTTCGCAAAAGCCGAGCAGTATCTGTCAGGGTCACAGCGCCTCCTGCTGCCAGGGCTGAGTACTCGCCGAGCGAATGTCCAGCCACGTGCGTTGCAAAATCAGAAATTTTTATGCTGCCCTGTACTTCAAGAACTCTGACTATAGCCATGGAGCTAGTCATAAGGGCCGGTTGGGCATTTTCTGTAAGCGTAAGCTCTTCTTCAGGTCCTTCAAACATAAGTCGAGATAAATTTTGGTTGAGGGCATCATTAACTTCTTCAAAAACCAGCCGGGCTTCGGGGAAAGCGTCAAATATTGCTTTTCCCATACCTATCTNTTGGGAACCTTGCCCAGGAAAGATCAGCACGCGCTTCATCTCAGGTCTCCTATTGGGTGGATAAACTAGTCCAGTCAGGGATTGCCTTGTGGCTGGTTTTGTGTCAAGCGCAGACTTCGGAAAAGATGTTTACGTCCTAGAGGCTTGCGCCAAATACGGATTCCTCTATAGTGCGCGCCCACGGACGGCGGAGAAAGAGGTCAGTTGGCCAAATCTGAGACCCGGCCTGATTTACCGTTAACAGTAAGGGGAACTGGAGCATGGCGCTCTATGAGACTGTTTTTATTGCTCGCCAAGATATCCCGGCTCAGGAGGTTGAGGAGCTTGTAGCGAAGTTTAGAAGTATTGTTGCCGATAATGGTGGCATGGTTGGTCGACATGAATATTGGGGCCTCAGGAATTTGGCCTACCGGATCAAGAAAAACCGCAAGGGGCACTATACCATGCTCCATATTGATGCATCTCCCGAAGCGATTGGGGAGATGGAGCGAAACATGCGGATTGATGAGGACATTTTGCGATACCTCACAATTAGGTCTGATGCTCTCGAGGAAGGACCATCGGTGATGATGCAAAGTCGTGCTCCGCGTGATGTGGGGCCCGAAAGGGGGCCTAAGGAACAAAAGGCTGAATCTGTTGACAAACTGGATGGGGCCAACGAGGCTCCGGGTGAAAGTCCTCAGGAGGTCAACAAATCTGGTGCGGTAGAGGCAGATGAGGAGACAGCTCAATGAACGCGGAATACGGGGCGAGTAGGAGCCAGGGGCAACAAAAACGGCCTTTCTTCAGGCGGCAGAAATCCTGCCCTTTGACTGGAAATAATGCTCCCAAGATCGATTATAAGGATGTGAAGTTACTGCAAAGGTTNATTTCTGAACGAGGCAAAATTGTGCCGAGCCGTATAACTGCTGTTTCGGCAAAAAAGCAGCGGGAGTTAGCGCGAGCCATTAAACGGGCACGATTCCTGGCTTTAGTCTCATATGTTGTGAAGTAGTTGGCAGGGTAATTACAAAAAAGGTGTCTTTCAGGATGCCAATCAAACAAGCTTTGTGGCTTGGTGCAGGTGGTTTAGTGACTGCAGCCCTCTACCTGTCAGTGCTAGCAGGGCCGGCTTTTTTTCTGCTGCAGTANCTGACCCAGCTACCATTGTTGTGTGTGGGGTTGGCCTATGGGCTTTTCTCATTAATCGCTGCTTCATTAATTTCTATTCTATTTACGATTGTTGCTGATCCAGGGCTGACAATAGTATTTGTTCTTGGTTATATCGGACCGGTGCTATTCATTGTCCACAGAGTGTCTTTACGTCGGAAGTTGCCGACAGGGGAAGAGGAGTGGTATCCAGCGGGCCGGATTCTGGCGGGTTTAACGACTTATGTGTTGGTAATCTTTGNTTTTGCTCTGGCCTGGTTCTCCGGGCGTGAAGGCGGGTTACCAGGTCTTATTGAAAGGTCTTTATTAGAGGTTTTAGGGGCTATGGGGCATAATCTGCCTCACGTTTCTGAGGCTACATTGAGAGCCTACTTATTTGTTGTGCCGGGGCTTTTGGGAATGTCTTGGTTAATAATGGTGGTGGTCAATGGGGCTCTGGCACAGGGCCTAATGGCGGGGTTTCATGGAATTCGTCGGCCGCGACTGGTTCTTGGAGATGTGACTTTGCCTAATTGGCTGGCTTGTTTGCTGGTCCCGTCGATGGTAATGGTTACCATCGGTAATAGNGGGATAGCTTTTTTTGGCGGCGCAGCGANACTAGTTTTGCTCACTCCGTTTTTGTTCCAGGGATTAGGAGTCGTGCATCTTTGGGTCGGAGGCACAAAAATCCCAGGCCTGCTGCTGACAGGGTTTTATTTAGCTATGCTATTGTTTCAGTGGCCTATTCTGTTAACCATTGGCATCGGATTGGTTGACCAGTGGTTGGATTTTAGAGGACTGCGAACGGGCTCGAGGTAATGTTGTCTGCTACAGGGGTGAAGAGGGTTAGATATGGACGTTATATTGTTAGAACGGATTGAAAGGTTAGGTCAGCTTGGTGATGTTGTTCGGGTTAAGGATGGGTTTGCCCGAAACCATCTGCTTCCCCAGAGGAGAGCTGTTCGGGCAACTAAGGAAGCGAGAGACAGTTTCGAGGCGCAGAGGGNAGCTATAGAGAAGGAAAACTCGTCCCGACGTGAGAACGCTTCGCTAGAGGCAGCGAGGATGAAGGGGGTGGAGGTGATAATAGTTCAGCAGGCAGGGGATAGCGGCCAGCTCTATGGAGCGGTGCGCGCTCGCGATGTTGCGATTGCCCTTACGGCGGCTGGTTTCCCGACTGACCGAAAACAAGTTGTTCTAAAATCAGTTGTTAAATCATTAGGTGTTTATGCAGTTGACGTCTGGCTTCATGCTGAAGAGAAGGTAGAGATTTCGGTGAATGTGGCNCGATCTGAGGAAGAGGCTAAGCTTCAGGCATCAGGGGTCGATGTTNTTGGTGATCAAGTTGAAGCCCAGCCGGAGGTAGAGGCCTTGTTTGAACAGGTTCCAGAAGATCCGGAACTCGGCACTGAGCAAGAACTTGGGTCGGACAGTCTCGCAGAAGATTAAGGCGTTCGGAAAAGGTTTGGCAGATAAGTTCTCTGGGGTTACCATAATTGTTACTTTTTTCAGCCATAAATCGCATTATCGTTAATGGCCGTCTGGATATCGTGGATGTGGCNGGAAAACGGACCATGCTTGGGTCGGNTGCTAGCCCCAATTTCGTGGTCNGCTTGCATAGTCGGGNTGCCGCCTTCCGGATTGCTAACAATCCCGAGCTGGCACTTGGTGAATCTTATATGACTGGTGATCTCACGATTGAACATGGGTCATTGTACGATTTTCTTCTCTTCATGGCTGAAAATTTTGCCGAATCTGGGCCATCCAAATTAATGAAGTTGAGGAAAATATTTAACTTTCTCCTGCGCCCGTTCATGCAAAGAAATATAGCTTGGAGATCGCAAGCGAATGTGGCTCACCATTATGATCTAACGNGAGAGCTTTATGATCTTTTTCTGGATGTAGACAAACAGTATTCGTGCGCATATTTCCGCGAGAACACCGATAGTTTGGAGAGGGCTCAAGAGCAAAAAAAGCGACATATTGCGGGGAAGCTTTGTCTGAGTCCTACCTTAAGGGTATTGGATATAGGGTCCGGGTGGGGCGGCCTGGCGCTATATTTAGCAAGGGAAGCAGGTGTCACAGTGAAAGGGCTTACCCTATCTAAAGAGCAGCTTAAAGTGGCCGTCTCTCGTGCTTCGACAATGGGTATGTCAAGTAAAGTGCAGTTCTCCCTGAAGGATTATAGGGATGAGAGGGGGGAATATGATCGAATTGTTTCGGTCGGTATGTTCGAACATGTAGGCATGCCTTTCTTCAATTCGTACTTCCAGACAATACGGGATCGTTTGGCTCCAGAGGGTGTGGCCCTTGTTCACACTATCGGCCGAACGGAAGGGCCTGGGGTGACCAATCCCTTTATCAGAAAGTATATTTTTCCTGGTGGATATATCCCTGCCATATCAGAAGTGCTCCCAGCAATTGAAAAAGCGGGGTTGCTTGTAACTGATATAGAAGTCCTACGACTGCACTATGCGAAGACCCTGCGGGTTTGGCGCGAGAGATTCTGCGGGAACTGGCATAAGGCGTCAAACCTATATAGCGAAGAATTTTGCCGTATGTGGGAATTTTATTTGGCGGCAAGCGAGGTTGCTTTTCGTGCACAGGGTCTCGTGGTTTGGCAGATACAACTCGCTAAGAACCAAGCTTCAGTTCCGCTTACCCGTGATTATATTACAGACTATGATCGCTGTATCGATAATCACTAAGTGAGTTTAGATAGGGGTAGAGGCGGGACCTTGGCTAGTNGCTCGCTTACCCTGCGGGTATCGTTTGGTGGGTTCTGACTTTAAGCCATATCGGACCCGCTGCAGTTATCCCCGCNTTTCTTTATCATCCACAGGCCTAGAGCCTTCTATAATTGTCTTCTTCGAGTTAGACTTCTGCCATGGACATGGTACGAAACATAATGCCCAAATCAGGTGGTGGCGCTGACGCCCCGAGTGAGACAATTTTGCCCCAGAATATTGATGCCGAGCAGGCTCTCTTAGGGGCCCTGATGATGGATAATGATGTGTACGACAGGGTTTCAGACTTTTTGGAGCCGGAGCATTTTTTCGTTCCGGTGCATGGGAGGTTATTTGAAGCCGCCCGTACTTTAATTGTTCGGGGGCAGGTCGCTTCGGCAGTTACATTGAAAGCTTATTTCGCGTCCGATGAAGCACTTGCCGATATTGGTCGAGATGATTATTTGGAAAGATTGGTTTCAAGTGCTGTGAGCCTTGTTCATTCGGCTGATTACGGGAAGGTCATTGCTGATTTGAGCTTGCGAAGGGAGCTTATTCGGTTGGGAGAGGAAGTGGTAAGCCGAGGTTATGATCCTGCTGTTGATGAAAGTGCCTTAGACCAAATAGAGGTGGCAGAAGGCGAATTGTTTCGAATGGCAGAGTTTGGCAGGAAGGACGGCGGGNTTCAAACTTTTGCAGAATCTCTGGACGGAGCGCTAAAGCTTGCTGAAACCGCATATCGCCAGGATGGGCAACTCGCTGGGATTGCTACTAGCTTTGTTGACTTGGATAATCTGCTTGGGGGATTACACAAGTCAGATCTAATTGTGTTGGCTGGTCGCCCGTCTATGGGAAAGACCGCTCTAGCTACCAATATAGCATTTAACGCCGCTCGGGCTTTGCTGGAGCGGGCTGATAGTAGCGGTGCAGTTGGTTTTTTTTCTCTAGANATGTCGGCAGAGCAGTTGGCGATGAGAATTCTTGCTGACGAGGCCGGGATAAGATCTGACCATATCAGACGAGGCAAAATAAAAGACGATGAGGAATTTGTTCATTTGGTTAGGGCTGGGCAAAAATTGGGAGAGGCTCCATTATTTATAGATGATACCCCGGCTCTGTCTGTATCTCAATTGCGTACTCGGGCGAGACGTCTGAAGCGGACTGAAGGCTTATCGCTAATTATAATTGACTACCTTCAATTGCTACGACCAGCTCGACGTGCTGAGAATAGAGTGCAGGAAATTTCCCAAATTACGCAAGGCTTAAAGGCCTTGGCAAAAGAATTGGATTTGCCTGTTCTTGCTTTGTCACAGTTGAGTAGAGCTGTGGAACTGAGGGAAGATAAGCGACCTCAGTTGGCTGATTTGAGGGAATCCGGGACTATTGAACAGGATAGTGATGTTGTAATGTTTATTTACCGAGAGGAATACTACCTTGAGCGGAGCGAGCCCCAACAAGGCGCTGATGAAACGTCTGACAGATTCAACGAGCGNTATAATCGGTGGCAGGAACGGTTTGAGAATGCAACCGGGCTCGCTGATGTTATTGTTGCCAAACAAAGGCATGGACCCATAGGACGGGTTGGGCTAAAATTTGATCCTGAAACTACGCGGTTCCGCACATATGCAGCTAACACGCATCTTCCAGACCAACTGGGTTGAGACCGGCTTTGGAAGTGCCAACCGGGGAAATAGTTGTAGATCTTGGCGCTATTCGCCGTAATTTTAGGCGGCTAAAACGGGAGCTAATAACAGGCGCAGAGCTGGCTGCCGTAGTTAAAGCGGACGCTTATGGACTAGGGGTGGAAAGAGTTGTCCCTGTTCTGGCAGACGAGGGTTGTTGCGTGTTTTTCGTGACAACCGCCCAAGAGGCCGTAGAGGTGAGGCGTGTATCCAAACATTCTACCATTTACGTGTTGAATGGTATCACGGAATTCCAGGACTGGAAGCTTTATTCTAGGGATTTGAGTATACGGCCGATCTTAAATGATTTAAGTCAGGTGGATCAGTGGCTAGAAAAACGAAGGGCTGGCGAACTGGCTGCAGGCATTCAGCTAGATACCGGGATGACACGATATGGTATAGCGGAACCACAACTCATGCCTCTTAAGGAGCGGCTTGAAGGGAGNGTTAAGCCCTCTCTTTTGATGAGCCATTTGGCCTGTGCTGAAGATGAACTGCACTGGTTAAATGGAGTTCAGATGAAACGGTTCGGGCAGTTTGTGGATATCCTGGGTTTAGANCAAAGACCCAGTTGCGTCCTGAGTTTAGCAAATTCGTCGGGAATTTTTCTGGGTGAGGATTACCATTTTGCATTGGCACGTGCTGGCGCTGCGCTCTACGGAATTAATCCGCAGCCGGAAAAGCCAAATAGGATGGTGGGTGTACTGAACTTGCGGGCAAAGGTTACCCAAGTGCGTTTCGTTGACAGCCCAACAACCGTTGGCTATGGTGCCACACATCAAATCAATGCGCGGACCCGTGTAGCCACAGTGCCGGTTGGTTACGCAGATGGCTTTTTGCGTGCTTTGGGGGGCAGGGCGAGCGCATATATTGGAGATACCCGCGTCCCGGTAATAGGGCGCGTATCCATGGACGCAATAACATTAGATATTTCTCGGGTACCGGAGACCATTGATGTGGAGACGGAACCAGTGGAAATAATTGGCCCACGGAGGCCCGTGGATGTGCTGGCGTCGGAAGCGGGAACCATTGGCTACGAGATTCTCGCCCGCATCAGTCACCGAATAAGGCGTGTATATATTGATGAGNTAGGTGGCGAATGACTGGTGTCGGTGCTGCCGGCCATTTGTTAGTGATTTTTTGGGCGATAAGCCTGGAAAGGCTGTTTATTTGCTCCTAATCCGACTACTCATGGTGTATAGTTGTTGGTATGTTTGAGATTAGTTGTTTGCGAGATTTTTATCGGCCGGTTGGATCCATGGTCCATTTTCTAGTGTAGGTGGGCCTCTGAATGTGGGGTTGTGTTCCCTAAAGTCCTCGGGGGCTTTAGGGGATTTGTGGGTGGGGTAACAATTTTTAGCGTTGTTATTGTTTGTTGGGGAAGTTAAATGAGTGAGCCTTCAGGATTCTCCTGGTTAGTGGCCAACCTCCCCGATTTGCTTGTGGTAACTACGATAGCTCTCTCATCAATTTTCGCTTTTTATCGCGGTTTTGTGCGGGAAGCTTTGGCCATAGCGGGATGGGTTGGCGCAGCGTTTGTAACGCTGCATTTTTTTTCATGGGGCCAAAAATACGCTAGGGATNTGGTAGGAACAGAATGGTTGGCAGATCTGGCGGCGGCGGCCACGATATTTATCGGAACTTTAGCAGTAGTGTGGNTCGGAATTCATTTTGTGGTTTCCCGTGTCCGCCGAAGTCCTCTGAGTAGCCTGGATCGTTCACTAGGTTTTCTCTTTGGTGCTATACGAGGCCTTCTGGTGATATTGGTTTTGTATATTGTAGCGACCCGAGCGGCTTGGCGCGACGAAGATTCAACTCCCGCTTGGGTGCTGGATGCCCACACTTTTGATATGGTTGATAACGGGGCTGGCATGATTGTACGCTTTATTCCTGAGGACATTCTAAATATTCCGGCTATTGGGCTCAGAGAGGTTCAGGATCAAGCGGAGGAACTAAAAGAAACTAGAGAAAAATTAGAGGAAATGAAGCGATTTGCGGAGCCCCCTGTGGCCGCGCCTGAGACGGGAGAAGAGCCTCCGGCCTACAATCAGCAAGAGACTGGCGATATGGATAGACTAATTGATAATTTGCAAAATGATTCCTTGAGGGAAGCAAACTAGTGGCTGCTGGTCCGTTGGAAATAATTACTAATCCTTTTAAGGATGANAAACTTCGTGAGGAGTGCGGCGTCTTTGGGCTATATGGCCACCCCGATGCGGCGGCTCACGTCGCATTAGGACTTCACGCTTTGCAGCATAGGGGTCAAGAGGCTGCNGGGATAGTTAGTTTTGATGGCACACACTTTCATAGTCACCGAAGTTTGGGAAACGTGGGAGATAATTTTTCGGAAGCCAGTGTTATTGGGCGGTTAAGGGGTCGGTCTGCCATAGGGCACGTTCGTTACTCTACAGCCGGAGAGACAGTAATAAGGAATGTTCAGCCTTTGTTTGCTGATCTCGCTGGTGGTGGCTTAGCCATAGCTCACAATGGTAATATTACTAACGCAACTCAATTAAGGCGCCANCTTGAAAAGAGAGGTTCTATATTTCAGTCTACCATGGACACAGAGGTGATTGTTCATTTAATAGCCACTTGTTCACAGCANGATTTCCTGGAAAAATTTGTAGACGCGTTGCATCATCTTGTAGGAGCNTATTCTCTGGTGATCCAAACTGATGAGGGTTTAATAGGGGCTAGGGATCCCTATGGCGTTCGGCCGTTGGTTCTGGGGGAATTGGATGGAGGTTATATAGTCTGTTCAGAAACCTGTGCATTAGATATTATTGGCGCGACATTTGTCAGGGATATTGACCCAGGCGAGGTTGTTGTAATTGATGAAGATGGCTTGCGCAGTTTGCGGCCGTTTACGAAAAGTGTTCAAAAACGCTTCTGCGTTTTTGAGTATATTTATTTTTCTCGTCCAGATAGTGTTGTTGAAGGAATCAATGTTTACGAGGCGCGAAAAAAAATCGGCGCTGAACTGGCGAAAGAATGTGGCGTAGATGCTGATCTAGTGGTGCCNGTACCTGATTCAGGTGTGCCCGGTGCCATAGGCTATGCGGAATATGCTAATCTNCCCTTNGANCTAGGAATAATCAGAAATCATTACGTAGGTAGGACATTTATCGAGCCCATGGATTCAATTCGCCATTTGGGGGTGAGGCTCAAACACAATGCTAATCGTGCGGCTTTGGCTGGGAAAAGGGTTGTGTTGATAGATGACTCGATAGTGCGAGGAACGACGTCCACCAAAATAGTTGAATTGGTCCGCGGGGCGGGGGCAAAAGAAGTCCATATGCGGATCGCGAGCCCTCCGACAAGTTATTCCTGTTTTTATGGGGTCGATACTCCTCNNAGATCCCAGTTGCTCGCCTACAAGATGGATGCTCAGACTATGGGTGAATTTATAGGAGTGGACAGTCTGGCTTTTATTTCTATCGACGGAATGTACCGAGCGATGGGCTTTGTGGGACGTGAAAATGATAATCCGCAAATGTNTGATGCTTGTTTTACTGGCGACTACCCGATAGCCCTGACAGATCACTTGGATGGCCAGGAGTCGACTCAATTATCGCTCCTTGATGAGGTCGGCGAAAAGTGAAAGGTTTCCTTGACGGGGCGGTAGTATTGGTAACTGGGGCTTCCCGGGGTATCGGCCGTGCCCTAGCTCTGCGGTTTGCCTCGGAGGGTGCACACGTGATAGCTCTTGCGCGAAATATAGCAGCGCTTGAATCACTAGATGATTTGATTAGCGATATCGGTGGAAGTTGCACTCTCGTTCCTTTGGATATTACTGATGGTCCTGGAGTAGATCGTCTAGCCGAGCNCCTTTTCCAGAGGTATGGAAGGGTGGATGTTCTTATAGGCAACGCCGCNCAATTGGGGGTATTAAGCCCCATCGGGCACGTTTCGCCGAATATTTGGGATCGGGTTCTACAAGTAAATTTAACTGCAAATTGGCGTTTGTTGCGTAGTTTTGATCCCCTGCTACGAGCAGCTAGGCATGGGCGGGCAATTTTTTTGACTTCGAGGGTGGGGCATGTGGTTGCGCCTTATTGGGGGGCCTATTCAGTCAGTAAAGCAGGTTTAGAGATGTTAGTGAGGATTTACGCTGCAGAAACCAAAGGTACATCCGTTTTAGTGAATTTGGTTGACCCAGGATCCATTCACACTGATATGAGGACTGAGGCTGTTCCGGGTGAGGACAAGAGTCNACTTCCCCTGCCTGAATCAGTGACCGACCTATTTGTGGATTTGTGTGCTCCAGATTCTACCCAACATGGAGCGTTGGTCAAAGCCGGAATATGAGTTGCCTGGCTATTGCGGGGAATATGGATTGTTTCGAGCGCGCGCTAACATTCTGATTGGTGTTCCTGGCAAGTGGAAGGCATTCCGGAGTTCATTGGTCAGGTAGCGGATGTAAGTATCAGATAGGCCTCCCGCCCGATTGATAGAAAGTGAGAAACGAGGTGGCCTCGTTGCGTACTGGGTTATGTATTTTATTTTAATTGCTCTTTTATTAACCATGGGGGGTGGGTGGCGCTGGGATGTGGCTACAAGCCAACGATTTAGGTCCGAGGTGTTGATGCGCCGATTCCATTGTCGGTGAGCTGCAAAGGTTTGTTTCATCAGCAGATCAATTCCCGCTGTCGTGGTTGCTGAGCACTTGACTATTGCAACGCCTCTAATTTGAGGTAGTGATAATTCGACTTGTTTTCTAAAATAGTTTTCTCGTTCCNTGCTTCTCAGTACCAAATCCCATTTATTTAGAACCATTACNATAGCTCTTCCCTGATCAGCAATGTTGCGGGCAATGTTAATGTCTTGTCTCTCCAGGTTTTCGACTGCATCTAAAACAAGGAACGCTACATTGCAAAATCGCAAGGCTTTCATGGTATCTTCGGTGGACATTTGCTCTAGCCGGTCTGTTACCCGGGCCTTCCGCCGAAGGCCAGCTGTATCGACTAGGCGCAATGGTTGCTTATCGTATGTCCAGTCGACGTGAATGGCGTCGCGGGTGACGCCTGGCTCTGGACCAGTCATTACGCGATTTTCGCCCAGCAGGGCGTTAAAGAGAGTGCTCTTTCCGGTATTGGGACGGCCCAAGATAGCGATGCTAATACTTTTTTTATCTGGAGAAGTCGAAATATTTAGATTTTGACTTTTGTCGAGGAGCAATTGCGTAACTTCAGATAGTAGCTCAAAGACTCCGTCTCCGTGTTGAGCAGACACCAGTATCGGTTCGCCAAGACCAAGCGAGAAGGATTCGAGTTGTGTAGAGTGACCAGCACGACCTTCCGATTTGTTGACAACTACTATAGCAGGCTTGTTACTTTTGCGGACCAATTCGTTAAAATGCTCGTCCAACGGCATTAGGCCGGAACGACCATCAATCACCAANAGAACTAAATCTGCCAAAGAAATCGCTGAAATGGTTTGATTTTGCATATTGTTTTCCAACTCGGACTGGGGGCTGGCCTCGAGGCCAGCCGTATCAATGATGCAAAATGAATGCGTTCCAAAATCTACTATGCCCTCCCTCCGGTCGCGGGTTACGCCGGGTTGCGGATCTGTTAGTGCAGATTTTTTTCCCACAAGTCTATTGAAGAGAGTTGACTTACCAACGTTTGGCCGTCCTACTATTGCTATAGTTGCGGGCATAAATACTCCATCCTCTAAATAAGGCTACTTATCTTAAAGCAATGGCTTCGGCGTCGTCTGTTAATATATAAATGGTTCCCCTGGCTATAATGGGAGAGACCTTAATTCCCGTTCCCAATGAAATTTGACCGAGAATTTTTCCGGAATATGGTGAGATTGCCCGTATGTCTCCAACGTTGTTTGCAAGGATCAGGCGATCTCCTGCAAGTAGCGGTCGGGTCCAAACCAAATGGCTCTTTTCATCACCCGGGTCATCAAGTTTAGGCATCGGTGATATCCAGTGAATTTTACCGGTNACACGATGTAGGCAAACCAGATCGTTTCCAGTGGTCATGACGAATAAGTAACTGCCTGCCGCCCAAGGGGTTTCCGAGCTCGCAATTTCTTGCTCCCAAAGCTGCGACCCCGTGCGTAGATCTATGGCTACAAGTCTTCCACTATTGCTGCTGGCATAAACCGTGTTGTTAACAATNACTGGACTTGCATCTATGTCGCTCAGGGGAGTGTCAGCCCCTAATCTGCCTTGAAAAATTAGTGAGTCGCTCCAGACAATTCGACCATTCTCAACCCTCATCGCGTATAGTTCCCCCGACGAATAAGGAACAACGACAATATCGTTAGATATAGCGACTGCTGCGGTACCCAGTAGGCCAGCACTTTCAGCAATGCCTTGGTGTTCCCACAAGGTAGTGCCATCCGAATGGCTAAGCACATGAAGGTGATTATCTACGCTTAAGATAAAAATTCTTCCATCGGATGCTACCGGAGCCCCTCTAAGCGGTGTCCCGAGGTTTTTCCACCAGTAGACCCCGCCGTCCTCTGGATTTAGAGCTAAAATATACCCATAGGCAGTAGTTACATAGAGAGTGTCTTGGTAATATGCCAAGCCGCCCCCTANAGACCCCTCTGTTTCTTCGCCCCGTGGAATTAAGGATTTCTTCCAAAATGCCTCGTTTGCGCCAAGTTTGATCGCCGATAGATTGCTTTCAGAGTCTAGGGCAAAAAGCATTTGCTTGACCACAATTGGTCCTGCCAAGAGGGGATTGTTTTCCGTTTCACCTCTTCCAAATTTAATAGACCATACCTTGGAAAGGCTGCCATCAGCGGCCGGGTGCTCCATGGCGTGGGTGGTTGAGCCACCGGTTTGGGCCCATTCAGAGTTTGTTTTGGGTCTGGGCAACTCAATGATAAGAGCAGCGGATTCGGGATCAGGTTCAAGTGATTTCTCCAGTGCTAGGACGGAAATTCTCTTCCCTGGAATAGGAGGGGGTTCCTTGTCTGTTCCAAGGATCGTCCGAGCTGTCTCGCAGCCTCCTAGAGATAGGCAAGCCAGTATCAGGCTCAAAGAAAAGCCTAACTCTTTGAAAATATTTCTAATTTGAATTCCCATGGATAGTTGCTAAGATTTTTCTCGCCCTCGTGCGTATACTGGTGGGACTTGTGGGGTCATCAGCCAAGCTTACTAGCAGTTTCCTNGCTTCTTCTAGCTCGCCAGATTGTATTCTCGAAAGGGCTATGATTTCTTGACCTAGGTATTGCCACGGTCCAGAACCTAGAGCAATAGGCTCCAAGCTGCTAATAGCTTCATTTAAGAGCCCTTGTTCTAATCGTTGAATAGCCGCAAGGACTATCGACAACTCTGCCAAAATTGGCTCCGTTCCGGGAGCATTGGCTAATTCATCATAGACAGAGATAGCTTTAGATGATTCGTTATTGTCAACTAAGGCTGCTGCCTCTCGGAGGGCAGCCAGTTGTGAATAACCTNCTCCTGATTCGTTCACTAGAGTATTGAACGAAACCGCAGCTTGCTCATGCTGCCCACTTTCTGCAAGATCCACAGCCGCCGAAAATCTTGTGCTTTCAGCTACCATTTGCCTCTGGCGGAGTTCGTCCCATCCCACCTTCGCTGCTGTAGCAACGACAATACAAACCAACACAAGAATCAGGTAACGGCCATAGCTCGCCCAGAGCCTCCCCAGCCGTGCTTGACGGACTTCGTCGTCTACTTCCTGAAAGATGTCTCCCAAGATTTTTCTCCTAGNTAATAGGGTATTCTGATAACACAATCATAGGCTTGCTGCATAGTAAATTGGGGAGGCTAGACCAAAAGGACATGCAAATAAGTCGGTTTCGTTGACCTTTCGTCGCAGAAGGTTAACATAAGGAGGTTGCCACTTTGAACAGGGGTGTGAGAACGGCCGATTATGGGCGAGCTGATCAGATTAGGGGAAAAAAGACGGCTATACAGATCCGTTCATTTTTCTCGAGTTGAGCTCCAGGCCTTACTCCAGGTGTTTAGCCGACATGTCGCTATTAGGGAATGGCTGGATTATTCGATAGACTCCGGCGAGAAAAAGGCGGTTTTCTGCGTTTATCGTCGGGCTCATGATTTTCCTCTTTATGAAATCCAAAAATTGGTACCGGGTACCCGAAAGTCGGGTGATTTCCTAATAGTCAGCAAGGGAGATGTGATCCGAGCTTCGAGGAGCCTGGATGCTGCTCTGCGTGTTTTTGACCCACCACTGCGCGCAGTGCCCTAGGGGTTTTTAATTCACTGGGAATCTCGGGGCTGTGGGNTCATGCAGTTTCTTTATTTTCAATCGTTTAGTTGTTGCGTATAGATGGGATGACCGCGAGCCGGGGTTTTCGGATCTCAGGAGGCCAGAAACTGGGGAACACAAGGGGGTTGAACTACCTCAAAGGGAAGGGTTGGTAGATATATCTCTGGCGCCTTCCGTGAAGATTACTCAGAGATTTTGTGCTAACAAGGCTCTGAAAGCGAATAACTCTTTTTATCAGAGGTGTGCAAAAAATGCCACGTGCTATTCATGGGTTGCTGCTGGGCATGGTTATGGGCATAGCTGCTGGCTTGGGTGTCAGCCCTGTTTTGGCTGAGCCTGAAGACTCTGCGGAGAGGTTGGCGGCGAGGATTGCCTGGGGTCTGGAGCGGTTAAAGAATGGTAATTCTTGTAACCGTTGTTACTTCAACGGAATAGTGTTGCGTGGCCATACTCTCTACAGGACCAGTTTGAAAATGGTCGAAATGCGGAATGCCGACCTCCGCTGGACTTATTTTGAAGATGTGGATCTATTTCAGGCCGATCTTAGGGGTTCAGATATGAGACAGGCGTCGTTGGAAAACACTAATCTCTATGATGCAGATCTGAGGACAACGGACCTAGATAAAGCTAATTTGAGGGGTGCGGATCTGACCAGTGCTAATTTACAGAGGGCGTATTTAACTGAGGCTATTCTAAGTGGGGCCACTTTGCGTGAAGCTCGCCTTGATGACGCAGACTTATCTGGTGCAGATCTTACGTTTGCCGATCTCTCCCGCGGAATTTTGACAAGGGCAAATTTTACTGAGGCTAATTTGGAAAATGCTATATTAAGTTATTCGATTTTGGGGGGTGCAGACTTCAGTGGTGCTAATTTAACCGGTACTAGGTTTCGCGGTGTTGACTTTGCAAACGCTAATTTGACAGATACCGATCTTTCTAAAACCAAACTGTCGGCAATGGATTTGGAAAAAGCAATTTTATGCAGAACTCTGACCCCCTGGGGAGAAGATAATAGTGGATGTTGATTTTGAGTATAAGAGAGACAGCTAAGGAACTTATGAGATGAAGATTGGTTATCTGATAAAGGTTCGGCCAGATCTGGAAGATATCGTGCCGGAAGATGTAGAGGAATATGTCCAAGTCTCTGTTGGGGAAAATGGCCTCTATTCGGATGAAGACTTGGAAAAAGTAAAAGACGTAGACGCATTTATTATTGGCATGGAGCCTGTAAACGAGCAAATTTTATCTGCGGCAACAAATGTAAAAATTGCTCAGAGGTTAGGTGTTGGTTACGAGACTTTTGATTTGAAAGCGACGGCCGAGAGGCAGATACCAGCTTGTAATATAGAAGGAGTAAATAAAGAGGCGGTCGCAGAACATAACATGGCGCTCATGTTGGCTTTATCAAAGAAGCTTCCTCAGGCATCGGCCCTAACAGAGAGTGCAGACTGGCCGGCCGCAAGGACCCTCTCTGATGGTGCCTTTGAACTGAAAGGCCTGACGCTGGGCATAGTTGGTTTTGGAGACACCGGTTCTTCNCTAGCTAAGCGTGCACGACCNTTTGAGATGGATATTATTTACAGCGAAATTCGGGAAGTAAATGANGGTGTTGCGAGCCAGCTTGGAGCGAAGAGGGTCAGCCATGAAGAGCTTTTTAAGACGTCAGATATAGTTTGTATTTGCACCAACTTAAATGACACGAGTCGNAATTTGGTGAACGGCGAGGCACTTGCNTTAATGAACTCTAGGACAACNTTAATTTGTTGTGCCAGAGGGGGTATTTTAGATGAAGCGGCCGTGGCCTCTGCACTTAAGTCTGGCCAAATATTGCAAGCAGGGATTGATGTTTTTGAAACGGAGCCGATTGAGCCAGACAATCCACTTATTGGGATTGATAATTGTATTTTGACCTCTCACGTTGCTGGGGTCACAAAGCCCACATCCGCCCGAATATGGGAGTGGGCACATGAAAATGTGCGCGCGGTGGTAGTAAAAGGTGAACGTCCTCGTTGGATAAGAAATGGAGTGTAGGCAGCTAGGATTGAACTGATGCCTGCCGATGCAGACGATTTAATATCTTTAACAGCAAGAGTAATAGGCAGCAAACAAGTGTAAGCATGTAGAGGCTGCTTGTAAAACTGCCGGTAATATCAGATAAGACCCCGAAACAAANGGGTCCNAGGAATCCGCCNATTTCAGCAAAGGAGAAAAACAGGCCCCCCGCTGCTCCAGCGTGTTTAGTCCCCACGCCACGCGTTTCTACCAGTGATAACATTAGTATTGTCATAAGGGAACCCCGAGCTAACCCTTGCATTGCTAACCCAAGGCTCAATGNGATGGTCTTGTCAGAGTGCTGGAGAAGCAGAGACGAGCTGCCAGCAATGATTAGCAAGCAAAGCAACAAAGTATTTCGTCGGCTTGGAATAGCTAATCGAGGAATGAGCAAAGATCCTAAGATGCCAACCAGGGCAGGGATGGTAGCCCAATATCCGGCCTGAGAAGCACTCATGCCTCCTCGACGTAGAATTTCTGGTAGCCAATTATTCAAACTGTGATTAAAGAAGAATGCGCCAATTGCCATGACCAATAGGNTGATTACCATTGGTTGCCGAAGGAGTGTAACAAAGACCCTTCGTTGNGGTTGATCNCGCTCGTTCACGTGAAGTTCGTCTATTCGCTGGGTTCGCGGGTGATTGGCGATGATAACCCAGACTAGGCTTATGCAAATGACAANTCCTGAGTATAGGAACATGACGTNTCGCNAGTTATTGTCGAGCAGTGGCATGGCTATGCTATTAGTCGTGGAGAGCGCCAGGATACTGCCAAGGGCTGGTCCAGTGATGTAAATACCCATCGCCAATCCTCGTTGCTTTCCCTTAAAGCATGCGGCAACAAGTTTCGGTGCTCCTACGGAAATTAGNGGGCCTCCGATACCAAATCCAGCTACGGCAAGGAATAAGCTCACTTGGTCTGTNCTTAGGCCTCTTGCAGCGCAGGAGGCCGCCATAATTAACCCGGCTGNAANTAGTGCCCATTTGGGGCCGNCTCTATCTAAGAATGNACCACAAGGTACGGCGGAGGCGATGAAAATTAAGGGCCAAGCTCCTAGTATTAAACCAATGGTGCTGTCGTTTATGTTTANATCTTGACGTATCGTGCCCACCANGGGAGCCATAGCCGCAAGGGTTAGGCCAAATGCAAAATACAAAGCCCAGACCCCAAACAATAAAAACCACTTAGCTGAGTTGGGGGAATCTGCAACTGGCAATTTGTTAATGTTAGAAGTTAGGGTCATTCGGTAAACATCACACTTTGCCCTGCAATGGGTTGGCTTGTTAGTTTCAAGGGAGAATATCTCAGAGGTTAAAGTAAGGATTTAATAAATTTGGATGTGGTAATATATGTACTCAGCGAAGTCTCATTAATAATGGTCACATTGCTGCGCACCCTGAATTCATTGTTTTCCAGAACCTTGTATTGGTGTTACACAGGATTGCCTTCTTTATTTGGTGGTACCAAACCTTGGCACTTGACATGTCTGCGCCTGTCAGTCTCGTGTNTTCTAGGTTTGACCCGTATAACCAAGTATCACGTAAGTCAGCATTGCTGAGGTCGGCATCGTTAAAATTGGTTCCGACAAGTACGGCTCCCCGAAAATTGGTCCCTTGTAGCTTGTTGCCGGTCATATTTGCAGCCCTAAGGTTGGCCTTATAAAAGTTTGTATTAGTTAATTCAGCTCCGACGAGGCTTGCAGCTAATAAGTTAGCTCCACTTAAGTCCGCTTCTGTTAAGGTTGTTTTGCGGAGATTAGTTCTTATCAATTGAGCTTTTCGAAGATCAGCCCCCGAGAGGTCTGCTCCCCGTAAGTCTAGCCAGCTGAGGTTGGCTTTTCGTAAATCGCAACCGGGGCAAGAGTTGGAGGTTTTGAATCTCTCTAGATCTGTTTCATCAAACCCCAGCGAGGGCTGGGCTATTAACAGAATATTGCAGGCGATTAAGCAGCAGCCGATACATCGGAGAAACAACATTTTTTTCACATTTATTGGAAACAAGAATTACAATCTCTACACTATATCATAGTCTAAAGGAAAGTAAGTTGGGGGGAATTACTTGTGGCAGGCTATTTCATAAAAACAATTTGAAATTGATCCTGATATTTGGCTAGGTTGGTTCNCTTGGCATGGCTTGGTAGAATTGTCCGGGCTGCTTTTCTGAGGTTGTCTGGAAGAGATACTCTCAGGTATCTTTTCGGACCCTCAGTGTTGGTGGTGAATTTTAGAATCTAGATCGTGTGGAGAAGCGCTTGTGAAAAACTCTAAGACAGTTCTCATTGATAATCATCCAGGAAGAAATGCCCAGACATTTGGGATTGCCAGGGAGCTCGGCACAAGTATGGATCTAATCCACGAGCCTTCTGTAGGGGTGATTGGTAATAAGGGGGATTCGCAATGCTATTTGGGAGTGCAGCGAAAGGTGGAGGCCATCCAGGAGAGCTTGCTCCAGCAGATTGGCGAAAGTGGAACTAAAATGAGNATGCGTCTGGTTCAGCCGGAATACACCATCGCCACATCGGACGGTATGCGGAACGGTACCAAGGAGATGCGTTACTCTCTTATAGGTAGGGAGGTCACGCATGACTCGGTTTGCGAGCATCTTAGTGCTAGTGGCCTGGAGGGAACAATCGCGGTTGTTGCTTGTGATAAGCCGCCTGTGGGAACCGCGGCCGCCATACTTGAGCATAATCGACCTGCAATTATCATGTCGGATGGAGCTATCCGGCCGGGGACGGACTCTGAAACAAATGAGCCGATAGATATTATCTCGGGTTTTCAGATTGCGGGGCACAAGGATGGTGATGTCAAAAAACGTGTAGCTTGTGAAGCTTGTCCCGGTTACGGGAGTTGTGGTGGGATGTTTACCTACAACACCATGCAAACCTTCATAGGGGTCGTTGGTCTTGAGCCGTTACATATGGTTTCCCCTGCTTCCGAGGACCCTNGGAGAGTAGATCAATTCCCAGGAGAGNTGGTCGGATATCTGAAATCATTAGTAGANTCGGAAACCTTGCCACGAGATATCGTNTCCCGGGATTCTCTNAGGAACGCGATGATTGTATCACTGGCCGTAGGGGGTTCTACNAACGTTCTGCTTCACGGCCCGGANATAGCGNGGGCCGCAGGTTTCGNGAANTTTTGGNGAGATATTATNTCTCCAGATGAGTTCAACCATCTTTCGCANNATGTNGTNCCNGTNTTGATAGATGCCCGACCCTTTGGTCGTTATTCGATGGTTGATATAGATGGAAANGGGGGTATCCAGGTTATTGTGAAGGAATTNTTGGCAGCTGGATTACTAAATGGGGANACGCTTACCTGTACANGCGAGACCNTNGCTGAACANGTTAATCGACTGGATCCACCAAATCCTGATGGTGAGGTTATTTATACCGTGGAAAATCCGTTCAAACCGACGGGAGGTTTGCGAGTATTGGGTGGCAATCTGTCGCCCGAATATAGCGCTGTATTAAAGCTGGCTGGTGTGGAAGCTGGCTTGGAAGACAATACTTTTGTTGGTAAGGCGCGGGTTTTTGATGGTGAGGAAGGTCTTTTGGAAACCTTAGAGAATAGGCCCGAAGTTTTTCAAGATAATGATATGGTGATTGTTCGGTATGAAGGGCCGAGTGGAGCTCCCGGGATGCCTGAGATGCTTGACTCTACTTCTCGTATAACGACCCTCTGCCGTGAGAAGGGCATTGTCGTTGGTTTAATGACCGATGTACGTTTTTCTGGAGGGTCCGTGGGACTTGTTATTGGCCATGTTGGCCCGGAGGCTGCGCTGGGGGGCGAAATTGGGTTGGTTGAGGATGGTGATGAAATCGTAATAGACTTGAACGTTAATGAAATCAACTGCACGGAACTCCGTGACGCTGCCAAGAGAGAAGAGAGAAGGAAGGTTTGGGAGCAAGCTGTTGCTAGCAATGGTGGAATACACCCTTCTGTTGGTAACGCTAACACGCGGTTATTGAACCAGATGCGGAATTCCGCTGTACCGGCTAATTTGGGAGCAGGGATGCATCCAGGGAGAAAGCTGTGGGTTAGCGAGCCAAGACAGGCTGTTGCAAGTGGTTTCCAGCCAAAAAATGTACACCGGCCGGGTTCCGAAAAAGCCTTTTAAGTAAGATTGGCCTTACGCGTGTAGAGCTCGTTATTGAGTTTGATTAGGTTTAGTCTAGTTCGCGCCCGTCCATGCCGGCATTCTTTCGTATCTTGCCAATCATTTCGCGGATTTTTGGGCCAAGAACTTCCGGGTCATCCATTTGATCGACCCGGGCGCCAGGCCGCCAGCCCTCAAGCACAGCAACTTGTCCGGCCCCCGCCTCAATGACCCGACCGGTTATGTCTTGGGCATCAGTGCTTGCCAAATATACTACAGTGGGTGAGACCCAGCTTGGATCGCGCTCAGCTATTTCTTGTTCTGTGTATTCCCGAAGGTTATCAGTCATGCGGGTGTAGGCGCTTGGTGAAATGGCATTAACTGTCACGCCGATTCGTGCCAACTCTCTCGCGGCGATAACAGTGAAGGCGGCAATTCCTGCCTTGGCTGCGCCATAATTCGTTTGCCCAATGTTCCCATACAGGCCGGAAGTTGAGCTCGTGTTTATGATCCGGGCCATTACGGGCTTTCCATCATCATTTTGTTTTGACATAGCGCGCCAATAAGATGCTGCATGACGAGAGGGCCCGAAGGTGCCCTTTAAGTGGACGCTTATCACGGCGTCCCATTCTTCTTCTGTCATATTGACTAGCATGCGATCGCGTAAGATCCCGGCATTGTTTACCAAGACATCTAGTTTCCCAAAGGTATTAATGGCTTGGTCAATCATGTTTTTTGCGCCGTCAAAATTGCTGACGTCATCGCCGTTCACGATAGCTTCCCCGCCCATAGCAGTGATTTCTTCAGCCACCGCTTGGGCTGGAGATGGATCAGATCCCACACCGTTTACCGTGCCCCCAAGATCGTTGACCACAATTTTTGCGCCGGCCTTAGCCAGTTGAAGGGCGTGTTGCCGTCCCAGCCCTCGGGCTGCACCTGTTACAACCGCCACCCGNCCTTCACATAATCTTGCCATCAGATACCCTTTCTAATTACTTGCCTGAGAATTATTANCGGNCTCCGNTATTTTTGGCAAATGGCTTNCTGGGNCCAGGTTTNCNTCTACNAACTTATTNTTCCACNCTATCTCTATATCTAGATTCCGAAAATGGACGCNAGTCCCGTGTNGTTGCCTATNTTTACCATTTCCTCTCTATCAGGGCAGTCTTTAGGTTGACTAGCTGCCGCTAGAACAAGTGGCAGCAAGGCAATATCACCGACGGAGTTGAGGAAAATTCTGGGGTCCGAAAGGACCCAACTAACAGAATTATTTATATCTTCCTCTTTTTCGAGGGCTTGATACCAAGTTGTTTGGTTTCTGNTGNCNCCAGCACCCCACGGTCCACGGGCAATTGCTTTGATTGTTTGNACGGCTACGTTTTGTTCTGTGCAGTATGATATTACTTTNTCAAACTCTGCTGGGTAAGTGGNGTGATTAGCTGCAACCCAGTTCCAGGGNAACANAATGGAATCNAAATCGAACTTGGCTAGGCTTCTTTGGTGCATAGCTGCGGCTGTCCACCCATGACCTGTGACCCCTATGTACTTTGCNAGACCTTGATCACGCGCTTCTACTAAGGCTTCNAATGCCCCNCCAGGCCCAAGTGCTTGATCNCATTCATCCGGGTGTGTGAGGCTATGTAATTGGATTAGGTCAACCTTATCTGTTTTTAGGCGTTCCAGAGATTGGTGAAATTGCTCTTTCGCTTGCCTGTAGCTTCGTTCTTTTGTTTTTGTTGCCAGGAAAAAATCTTTGCGATGTNGAGACATCCATTCCCCAACCCGTAATTCAGCTGTGCCATANCCNGGAGCTACGTCGATGTGGTTTACCTCGTGCTCAAATAGGAGGTCTAGAACGCGTTCAGCGGTTCCGATATCTGTGTCCCAGAGTGCTGCAGCACCAAAAATGACTGCAGAACTCATATGTCCAGTTTTACCGAACGCCCGCTTTTCTATGGCCACTTTCCCATTCCTTTTTGCAATAGTGCGGTCCAGATTAACGTGGACTATAAGTATAGTAGATACCATTTAGGAGTGCGAGTTGGCATCTAAATCGTTAGACTCAGTTGCTTATTTAGCTAGGTTTTAGATGAGCGGGCCCGCAGAGTTTTGGGGGAGAGAGGTTCCAATATGAACAAAAATATTGAGGTTGCCGTTATTGGAGCTGGCCTAAAGCTTATGCAGACGGCAAAAAAACGGATGCCGTATCAACCACCGGTGCCNAAACCCAGCAGTCCTNCCATCGATAGGTTGGCCGAAGAGGGACGCTATGGTGTGATGAGTGGTGCTGGTTTCTTTGATTATGGTGGTAAGTCTCCAGCTGCAATTTTTAGGAACAGGGATATGGGACTTTTGCGGCTAAAGTTGGAGGCGGCAGAGATTGAAGAAGATTATCCGCTAGGTTCTTAAGGGATCCTATTAATAACCGGGAGGCAGGTACTCACCTCGGTCGCAATCTCAAATGCATTGGCATGCGATCACTTTGGAGAAATGTGAAGAATATGCCAGACAACTAGGAGAAATGAATTTAATGTTTTTTGATCCGAGAGATGTTGGCATGAAGCCTGAACCGTTCAAACACTCAGTCTACACCGCCTTGGTTGTGCCTAGGCCTATTGGGTGGATTAGCACTGTGAGTGTTAATGGCATCGNAAATCTTGCTCCTTTCAGTTTCTTCAATTCAATATCTGGTGAGCCCCCATGCGTAATGTTTTGTCCAAATGGCTTTAAGGCAGGGACAGCTGAGCCAAAGGACTCTCTGGTGAACGCGGAAGAGACGGGCGAGTTTGTATTCAATATGTGCACCTATGATCTGCGCCACGAGATGAACGCTACGTCCAAGCATGTGCCGGCAAGCATTGATGAGATGGCAGAAGCTGGCTTGGAGGCAGCCGACTGTATTAATGTTAAGCCTCCGCGTGTCCAGAGTTCACCAATTGCTCTAGAGTGTAAGTATCTACAGACAATTCATCTTCCTTCAAACAAATCCAATATTGCAAACAATATGGTGATTGGTGAGGTTGTGGGTATACATATTTCTTCCACCATGGTGGTTGATGGGAAAGTGGATGCCAGAAAAATCAAGCCTTTGGCCAGATTAGGTTATTTGGATTATGCTTCTATCGAACCAGTCAATATCTTCCCCATAGATAGACCCGAATGATAATATTCGTCTTCTTTCCCATCTGGGCTAAGAAAGCGTGGACGTTGATCTACTGCACGCTTAATGACGTACCAGTCAGCAATGAATTTATTTTTTTTAGATCGCGATATTGATAACGCGGTTAAGTATCATTGTGATAAGCACGTTGTCAAAATGTGCCTGGAAACGGCCCAACTCCTGTGTACTGCACTGGATAGATATGNGATCNCTGGGCCATATAAACCGACCNACAAACGTCATCCAACGGNTCTTTGGACGGGTGACAGTATNGATCATTATCTTTGGCTANGGGTTTTCGGNTTAACGCTATGTCGGGAGTATACGTGGCGATACCNGAAAGTGCATGCCTCTGCAAATGTCATAGAGACGTTGCCCNTTGACCCGCCTTTTCCAGATGNNGGCTGGAAAGATCCTCCACAGGCAATGCCTGATAAGTTTAAGAGCGATGATCCTGTAGGTGCCTATCGGCGTTTCTATAAGGCGGAGAAATCACGCTTCGCTCTGTGGACACGAAGGCCCATTCCCCAATTTATGCTTTAATATTANGCCGGTCTTGTTCTGACCGTGTATAGTAGGTGGGTCCAGTTAAACCATCTCAGGAGTAGCATCACAATGACGGCTGGGAAAGTGACTATAGTTGATCATCCTCTTGTTCAACACAAACTTACTCTCATGAGAGATGTAACGACCCCAACAGGGCAATTTCGCCAGTTGATGCGCGAGGTGAGTTTTCTTTTAGCATACGAAGTCTGCAGGGATTTCGATACTGAACGCGTCCCTATTCAAACTCCACTGGAAGCGATACAGGGGGTAAAACTGAAAGGAAAAAAGACATGTATCATTACGGTCATGCGCGCGGGTAATGGAATGCTTGACGGTATGCTTGATCTAATCCCTTCAGCCCGAGTTGGGCATGTGGGTCTTTATCGCGACCACAAAACCTTGGAGGCNGTGGAGTACTATTTGAAATTTCCCTGNNCAAATGAANGAACGTGTTTGCATANNCGTNGATCCCATGTTGGCTACGGGTAANTCGGCTATCGAAGCCGTGCGCCAGGTTAAGATTGCTGGCGCGACGCGAATAANTTTNATGTGTCTCTTAGCTTCCCCGGAGGGCATCAAAAACTTTGAANTGAANCATCCNGATGTCCCTATTTACACAGNNGCAATTGATCGGGAACTTAATGAGTNAGGATATATTTTGCCNGGTCTNGGNGANGCCGGAGACCGGATGTTTGGAACCAAATAGTGNATGNTAATTGNTTATTTTAGATNNAAATNANTCGTACGATACCTGNGCCTGTTGGAATGCGTTTTTAATGCCNTCCTTCANTGCGTCTATNTCTGCGCAGACTGCATATCGCACATAGTCNGCGAAGTGGACGCCAACCAANCCTGTNTGCTCNATCATTGAGAAATTAAATTCGGCNGAGTTAGANATTGTTTTCCCNAANGCATGTCGAGGAGTTTCCCACAAGGTATAAAAGCCNGCNCGTGGCTTTATAGCTANCTTCATTCCNTGGTCTTCCATGATCTGGGTGAGAGTTNCCAGGCGCNGCCTGTACATCGNNCGGTACTNTGAGATATTTGCTTGNTCTTCNTCGAGGGCCGCAAGTACCCCNGCTGCCATAGGTGCCACAAAGCCGGCGTCGGTCTTTCCCTTAACTTCCCTAAGGTCGCTGATGAAATCGGGTGATCCAATGGCTGCGCCTATGTGCCAGCCTGTGCCATTACCAATTAATTTAGCTGCGGTAAAAGCCTCGCACCAGGATAACTCGGAAAAATCACTGGCAACTTCTGTTAAGTTTGAACAATCATCTGAATGACTGAGGGATATATACGCAGCATCATTAAAGAGGCGAATATCATTTTTGGAGCAATAATCACAAAGGATTTCAAACCACTCGGCGCTCGCGATTTGTCCTGATGGATTGTGTGGGTAATTTGTCATGATCAATTTGGTTCCATCGGGGATATCGCTCAGCTGAAAGCGAAATTCATTAGCAGAATTCAAGGGGAGGGGGTAGTGGTTCACATTCGGATGAAATGCGCACCAATCGGCTGGAATTGGGTAGCCGGGTTTGCTCATGGTGGCGACGCTCACTTTCTCAGTAGCGCATCCGCAAGCGAGGGGAAGTAGCCCAAGCATTGGTTTAATCCCAGGAATTGGCAAGTAAGCCACACCGTTGAGGGCCACCCCTTTGGTCAGATGTGCTTCAACAAACTTTTGAGAAAACTTCGGAATTGCCGGGCTATCGTTATATTGATATGCGTGCATGCTTTCGTCAGTACTAAGCACAGCTGCGCTTGCAGCTTTCCGAGCACTGTGCAGGGCTGGACCTCTTGGCTCCCCAATTGAAAGATCAAGGAGGACTTGCCCCCTTTGGATTGCTTCACTTCTTTTGGCCCTTATTTTCTGGAAAACATTTGCCCCGCCTGCTCTTAGTCTTGAACGACGCATATGGGGTTACTCCTACCTAATAAATTTTGAATAGATGCCAGCAAATACTGGAACCTTTGGAAGATAATGTAGCAGCGATTTGGCAGTACACCAATACGACGGACGGAACTCTATCGGCAACCTGCTTGCTGTCGCCATTGTCATCCGTCATCATGCATTTCGAAACATATTAAAAGTGGAGTATTCCTTATGCCCGAAGGTAGAGTTGTGGTGGAAAAGGATCAAAGTCTTGGCCGTGTTATCTTTGACAACATAAAAAAGCATAATGCGATGTCGCAAGCTATGTGGGATCAACTTGCTGCTGCCATGAAATTTTTCGAGAAAGAGGACGATATAAGGGTAGTGGTTCTCGAGGGCGCCGGAGAAAAGTCATTTGTTTCTGGTGCAGATATTTCCAAATTCGAAAGCGAACGTTCTGATAGCAGTCGCATAAAGGAATACGGCGTGTCTGTTGAGCGAGCGTATAGTGCGGTCCAATTCGCAATTAAGCCAACTATTGCAAAGATCGATGGCTATTGTTACGGAGGTGGTATGGGAATTGCAGTATGCGCTGATTTGCGGATATGTTCAGAGAATTCTAGCTTTTGCATTCCTGCCGCTAAACTTGGAGTTGGTTACGGGCATGCGAACACAAAGGTACTTTTGGATTTAGTGGGTCCAGCATTTACCAAAGAGATTTTTTATACAGGCCGCCGATTTAGTAGCCAAGAGGCGTTGAACATGGGATTGGTCAATTGTATACAGCCGCAAGATGAGCTGAATCAATACGTTGCCAATTATGTAGAGATTATTTCCAATAACGCTCCATTATCAGTAAGGGCAACAAATTTAATTGTGAACGAGTTACTTAAGGATAAGGAAGAACGTGATGATGCATTTTGTCAAAAGCTTGTCGAAGATTGTTCTGATAGTCAGGATATAGAAGAGGGTCGACGTGCATTTATGGAAAAACGAAGACCGATGTTCGTTGGTTATTAGAAGGAAGAGAACGGCAAACTGGAATCTATGGGCAATGCGAATTGAGTTTATGAGTAAAGTGCTGTGGTCGTAGGTCAGCCGTCGGCCAACTCTTATTGCGAGCAGGAGTAGAAAATGTAATGGCACGTTTGGATGGAAAAATTGCCCTGATTACTGGTGGGGCCTCAGGTTTTGGGGCCGCAACTGCTAAAATTTTTTCCCTTGAGGGGGCGAAAGTAGTTTTAACCGATAAGAATACTGCTGGAGTGAAGTCAGTTGCGACAGAAATTGGTTCGTTAGCTACATCTTTAACACACGATGTATCCCTTGAGGAAGATTGGGACCGTGTTATTAAGGAAGCCATCAGCATGCATGGACGGATTGATATTCTCATGAACAATGCGGGGGTGATGGGGACGGGGGCTCCGCAGGATGTCGAAAATATGAGCTTAGCCGAGTGGAAGTTTGTGCAGGATATCAATAGCAATGGGGTTTTCCTCGGCTGTCGGGCTGTAATTCGGGAAATGAAGAGTACAGGCGGTGGATCAATTATTAATATTTCCTCCACTGCGGGAATTCGCGCCGCACCGGATATAGCGGCATACGGCGCATCGAAAGGCGCTGTTCGGCAGTTAACTAAGTCAGTAGCAGCTTACTGTGGGCTCAAAGGCTATAATATTCGGTGTAACTCAATCCACCCGGGTATGGTTCGAACTCCTCTTGGAGAAGCTGTCTTAAAACTGTACGGTGATCTTGAGAGTTCTGCGAAAAACAGAACAAGGTCAGTGCCCCTTGGGCGACTTGGCACAGTGGAAGATGTTGCCTATGCCGCACTTTATTTGGCGTCAGATGAAGCCCGCTACATCAACAGTAATGAGCTCTTTGTTGACGGTGGTATGCTTGGTGGCGGCACACTTGGTGGGTGACGCCTCATTTTTCATATAATTTTATTTGAACAGGGATTTTGGGAATGAAAGCAGCAATTATTGGTAAACATGGCGTAGAAGTAGGTGATGTCGCTAAGCCTGAACCTCAACCCAATGAGGTTCTGACAAAGACCGTTGCGTGTGGTTTGAATAGAGCAGATGTCTTAATGGCGGCGGGGGCGTTTGGGGGGGTGTCAAGTGGATCAGGGACTGTCATCGGGATGGAATGGGCAGGCCAAGTTGAGTCCGTTGGAGCGGACGTGAAAAATTTTTCGCCAGGGGATCGCGTAATGTGTGCTGGTGGTGGGGGTTATGCTGAGTACGCGGTAAGCGACTATGGCCGTACCATGAAAATACCGAGTGCCGATATATCTTATGAACAGGCGGCAACCTTTCCCATCGCTCTCCAGACGATGCATAATGCTATTGTTACCAGAGGCCGCCTTAAAAAGGGGGAGAGTGTCCTTATACAAGGGGCAAGTTCCGGGGTCGGATTAATGGCCATGCAGATAGCCCGCTATATGGGGGCGGGCCAGGTGTTTGGTACGTCAAGCAATGAGGGTCGTCGCAGCCGGCTAGCCGAATTTGGTGCTGATGCCGTATTTGATCCGAAAGATCCTTCGTGGGTTGACGCTGTCCTAGCGGCGACGGGAGGCGAAGGAGTTGATCTCATCGTGGATCAAGTGTCTGGCCCTGTTGCGAACCAAAACTTGGCGGCAACCAGGGTTCTTGGTCGGATTGTCAATGTCGGCAGGCTTGGAGGAGGCATGGCGGAGTTTAATTTTGATCTTCATGCCTTGCGTCGGATCGAGTATATCGGCGTGACCTTTAGAACTCGCTCACCTGAGGAAATACGAAGCTTGGTTGCTGCTGTGGAACGAGATCTTAGAGTAGCAATCGAAGAGGGAATCTTAAGCCTCCCGATCGATAAGGTATTTGCACTCAGCGAGGCATCATCCGCGTTGTCTTATATGGAAGCCAACCAGCATTTTGGTAAAATTGTATTAAAAGTTTAACGTCAACAGCAGCAGAATTAGTTCTTCTAGGTCACCTTTAACACTATATTTGGAAGAGATCCCAAAGCGAGATCATAGGGCAAATAAACAATGTATACTTTTTCGGATTGGCTTTGGGGTCGTTATTCTGGGTTATTCTATTCTGCAGCGGGGGCTGTAGCATTCTTTGCGGCTAGTATAGCCAATATGATGTTCCTTCCGGCGTGTCTGATTTTTACGTTTGTGGCTGCCGTGGGGGCTGCTAATTTTTCCCAGAAGCGATCTAATGTCCTAACTAACTATCCTATTTTAGCGTATTTCCGATTCTTTTTTGAGAATATACGTCCTGAGCTTCGTCAATATTTTTGGGAGTCGGATAGCGATGAACTGCCGTATTCTCGTATCCAACGCTCTCTCGTCTATCAGAGGTCCAAAGCCTTATCTAGCGTGCGTCCGTTTGGAACACAGATAAAAATGTATGATGAAGATCATGAGTGGCTTAATCATTCCATTACACCCACTCGCCTGAGTTCACAAAATTTTCGGGCAACCGTTGGAGAGGGAGACCACAGTTACGAGGCTTCTATTCTCAATATTTCGGGCACATCTTTTGGTGCATTGTCACCCTCGGCAATTCAGGCTTTGAATACTGGTGCTCAACTTGGCGGATTTGCCCACAACACTGGTGAGGGAAGCATATCTCCATACCATGTTGCCGGAGGAGGTGATCTCATTTGGCAAGTTTCGACGGGATATTTTGGTTGTAGAACTAAAGGTGGTCAGTTCGACCCAGCGCTCTATAAGGAGAAAGCCCTCAGTGAACAGGTTAAGATGATTGAAATAAAGCTTAGTCAAGGTGCTAAACCTGGACACGGAGGAATATTACTTGCGCCAAAGGTGACCCAGGAAATAGCAGAGACTCGCGGTGTAACGGTCGGGGAGGACTGCGTATCCCCATCTAACCATTCAGAGTTTTCCACGCCAGCGGGCCTGTTGGATTTTGCAGATCGACTTAGAGAGTTGGCGGGAGGCAAACCCGTTGGCATCAAGCTGTGCATCGGCCATCCTTGGGAATTGGCAGCTATAGTCAAAGCCATGGTGGAAAAACAACAGTATCTAGATTTTATAACGGTCGACGGCGCGGAAGGTGGCACAGGAGCAGCTCCTTTGGAATTTGCAGATAGATTGGGATGCCCGCTGACCGACGCGCTAGTCTATGTTGATAATGCCTTGATTGGCGCGGGCTTAAGAGANCGCGTGAAGGTNGCGGCATCCGGTAAAATTGTGAGTGCCTATGATATATTGAGNCATATAGCNNTGGGCGCCGATTGGTGCAANATGGCAAGGCCTTTCATGTTTTCTGTTGGGTGTATTCAAGGATTGGCTTGTGAATCCGGNAATTGTCCGACAGGTGTTGCTACAATGAATCCAAAGCGATATCGAGCACTTGATATTGATGATAGAGCAAGCCGGGTTGCGAATTTTCATAAAAATACTCTTCATGTTGTAAAGGAGATGATTGAAGCTTGCGGGTTACAACACCCNGCTGAGCTCAATAGAAGACATATTGTGCGAAGGGTATCATCTAGCCAAATCATGCTGGCTGATCAANTNTTCCCNAGGGTGCCTCCCGACGCTTTGATCAACGGAGAAAAATGTGATGACCCNAGATTAGATGTTTATTGGTCCCGGGTGAGTGCCGACAGCTTTTCTTTAGTTCCCGACTAAATGAGTTATTCATTGTATTTGTGATCCGTTTATGACCAGGGTGCGTATCATACGTGCTCTTGGATGTCANATATGTAGTTAATAGTATGTAAAAAGTTTTTTGCACTTCATATCTTCACGAGTAGCACAAAATTATAGCGTTCATGAGCGGAAGATAGCTGGTGGGTTAATTAACTTCGGGTTGAGTGGGTCTTAAGTTTCATGACATCTCGGTCGCTCTTAATTGTAATTGTAGGTTATCTGCTTGCAGGGTGCTCCGCGCTTGGTATTAGGGGAGAGTATGAGCAAGCGACTTATGTTGTTGTGGAAAAGTTATCTGAGCAAATTGAAATTCGTCTTTATGAGCAACGATTGGCGGTTGAATCTACTGTCGATATCCTAAATTACGATGACGGCAGAAACTCGGCGTTCAGGATGCTGTTCGACTATATTTCCGGGAACAACTATGCGGCAGAACTAGCCTCTCCTGAGGGTGACGACNCCTACACACAGGTTGCGATGACTACACCGGTAGAAACATCGCGTACCCCTGCAGGAGGCATGCGGATGAGATTNTTCTTGCCCGCCGAGTTTACCTTGGATACGGCGCCGCGACCCGTGGATCCTAAAATTCGAATAATTCAACTGGAAACGCAACTGCAGGCGGTGTTGCGTTTTAGTGGCGTTGCCAGTGAGAGTTCTGTGGAAAAAAGNGTGAAAGAGCTGTTTGAAACGCTGGAGCAATCTCCTTGGGATACTGAGGGTGAACCAGCTACCTATGTGTACGATCCGCCTTGGACTATCCCATTTTTTCGGCGGAATGAAATTGTGATCCCGGTTGTGTCTACCTTGTCTCAGAAACCATAGTTGGGCTGTGATGTCGCACGCTAATTAATTTTTTCAAGAACCCGCTGAATCTTATTATCGTTTTCGACTTCTGAGGGATTTTTTCCATAGTATCTTGAAATTTTAAGTGCAAACTGTAAAAACTTGAAATGTTAGTTAATTAGGGTGAATGACCGGTGCGTGGGGTTTATATGGATGACTTGGTCGGTGATATAGAGGCTAAAGATAAAGAAGTGAATGTTACGAGCNTAAGTGAGCGTAGGCATCCCAGTCAATCGGAAGCCGAAGCAGCTGTCCGAACTCTTATAGAGTGGGCTGGTGATGATCCGGATCGAGAAGGTCTCAGGGATACACCGAAGAGGGTGGCCAAAGCCTATCAAGAGTTTTTTGTCGGATATAGAGAAGATCCAGCGGTTGTTCTTGGCGCAACATTTGCAGAAACAGCTGACTATGACGGGATCGTTACATTGCGGGATATTCGGCTCGAATCCCACTGCGAGCATCACATTGTTCCCATCCTTGGCAAGGTCCACATTGGGTATCTGCCGGCCGGGCGCGTGGTTGGAATCTCGAAGCTCGCCCGCCTTGTAGAAGTATTCGCTAAGCGCTTGCAAATTCAAGAAGCTCTGACCTCCCAGATAGCGGATACCATACAGAAAGTGTTGGAGCCTCAAGGGGTTGGTGTGGTCATTGAGGCAGCGCATCAGTGCATGACCACCCGAGGTATTCGTAAACCGGGGGTCAGCATGGTAACAAGCCGAATGCTTGGGGCATTTCGGGACGATCCGGCCATGCGTCGNGAATTTCTGGACATGATTGGTGACGTGGGCGGAAACCGGAAGTAATAAGTACCAAGCAAAGCTAGGCCATTTAAGTCAGTGTTGAGGTAGTGGATACCCCTTAAACGCAGAGTAAGAGACCATGCTGTGGCAATTTGGTGTCAACCAACCACTATTTCCCAGATAACTGATGGCATTGCCATCATGATCCGGAAATCAAATCAGGAGCACGAATGCCTATGAAGGGGNGGCCGGTATCAAGATGGAAACGTGCAATTGTATTCTGGCTATTTGTTTTAGTGGCTGCTTACGCGGCTTATGTCTACCCTGTGGTTTCGATAAGTCGTTGGCTAGGTTACTCGCAATGGGCATCGTGGCCAGTCACAATCGCTTTGTGGGTATTGATCGTGGTGGGGTTGTGGTGTTCGTTTCGGAGCTCCCTAATCAAGAGTAAACTTCTGTGGGTTCACTGGATGGGAATTGGATTCATTTTCTTTTCAGTGTGCGTCGTTTACGAATTATTTTGTCTATTCTTAGATATCGATGAAAACCAAGGTGTCTTGGGCGTGATAACTATTGGGGTTTTTCTGTCATTGTTTTCGTTTTTCAATGGACAACAGATCGTAGTTAAGAAGAATAATTTCACTTCTCCCAAATTAACCCGCTCGTTTCGATTGATTCAATTGAGCGACGTTCATATTGGTTCTCGTAGTGCCCGTTATCTTGCGCGTGTGGTTGATCGGGTTAACGCGCTGACTCCCGACGCAGTTGTGATTACTGGTGATTTAGTCGATACAGAAAGTGTGGGTGCGAGTGACCTAGCTGCCCTTAAAAAGGTGGGCGCACCGACTTTCTTGTCCATTGGTAATCATGAACGTTATGTTGGCTTGGAAGCGTTGCAACCATTGATAGAATCGCTTGGTATAACGATTTTGCGCCAAAGTAGCCAAGTGATAGGCGAGATACAATTGATTGGCATTGATGATGCGGAATCAACGGATCAGGTTGCTGTGCAGTTGCCTTTGATTGAGCGTTTTAGCGGAAAATACGACGTATTGCTCTATCATCGACCGCTTGGCTGGTCGGACGCCTTTAGGGGTGGGGTTGATCTAATGTTGTCAGGCCACACTCACAATGGTCAGATTTTCCCCTTCAATTGGTTGGTGCGAACCCAGTTCAGTCGTCTTCAGGGGCTCTATTCGGCTAGTGATGGGTCAGGCCAACATTATGTTTCACCGGGCACCGGTACCTGGGGCCCGGTCATGCGTCTTGGTTCACACAACGAGATTACCGTTTTTGATTTGGGATCAGCAGGAAAAACCGCGTAATTGGGAAAATATTGTGTTTCACTGTTTCCATTAGAGTAATTGTCCGGAGGGAAATTCATGAAATCGTTTGACTTATAATGGTTAGAATTTATGTCGATGCTGATGCCTGTCCGGTTAAGAAAGAGGTAGAACGGATTGCGACACGCCATCAAATTCAAACTTATCTGGTATGCGATGGTGGAATTCGCCCTTCGCAGAATCCATTAATACAACTTGTTGTTGTTAATCGGGGGGCCGATGCCGCGGATGACTGGATTGTAGATCATATCAGACTAGCTGATATCTGTGTGACTAATGATATTCCGCTTGCTGGACGTTGTATTAAAGGGGGCGCTTTTGCTATCAAACCTAATGGCAATATCTATAACAACGATAATATAGGTGTTGCTCTTGCTATCCGGGACATAAAGGAAGGCCTGCGAGCAACCGGTGAGATGACGGCTGGTCCTCTTCCGTTTAGAAAAACCGATCGGTCCAAGTTCCTAGATCGCATGGAAATGATTGTCCAAGAGGCAAGAAGATTATAGTTCATTGCATCACGCTAAATCCGTAGTGCCTAGCTGGACATTATCTCCTGTTTCTTCGTGCTAGGTTGTCCTTTTTTTATCTGAATTATACCCACTTGGAAAATCATAGGCTATTGTCCATGTCCGAGTTTTCAGGACAGGCGCGCATTAAGAAGTAATTCTTGGCGAAGCTTTTGACTAAATCAGAGGCGCCTCCGGCGCGAGGGCTGCTTAACATCACAAAAGACTTGGGCTATCCGAAAATCCTCACGAAGGGTGTCTCCTTGCCCAACAAAATTATCTGCAGCAAGTGGGAATAGGGGGGCGTAGGGATTAGGAAATACGCTCGCTCGCTCCAGGAGCCATCGTATGGACGTTAGGTCAGATGTATAAACTCGTCCTCGGCGGTTAGTTGAGGCGACTAGGATTCCGATAACTTGTCCCCGGTCGTTGAACATAGGTCCACCCGACAAACCGCCTAGCGATGGCAGGCTATCGGGTGCCCTCTTGCGTTCTGCCCATGTATGAACCAGCTCATCGGTGTGGTATCGGCCTCTCTGTTTCATACGGTTGAAGCCCATCAGCTGCGCATAAACACCACCAGGTGAGCGCTGCGGATACCCAATTGCGAACCCATCCTGGCCTTTCTGAAGGTCTTCATTGAAGAATGCGAATGGTTCTGGGTCGATCTGTACAGCCAATAGGGCCACATCCGCGTTCGGGTGGAGCACAATTTGCTGGGCGCCTATGCCCTTACGTGGGCCTTGCACCAGTCCGATAGTGTCGCAGCCATCCGCAACGTGACGCGCTGTAAGCCACCAGCCTCCACCGATGGCGAAGGCTGTTCCGATCGACGGCTGCTGTGGTGAAAGATCGATCGTAAACGTCCCGACGTCCAGGTACTCCCCTTCCGCATAAGAAACTGGAGGTCGGCGCACAACTTCATTCTTGGGAAAGCGTGCATAGGAAAACAGCGCGTAGAGAACTCCGACTATTGTTGCCAGGTATGCAAGCCCATTCAGTAGGCGATCCATGAATCTAACAACCCGGCCTAGCCCGATACGGCGGCGGCAGTGATTGCGGCTACAGCCAATTTGATGGCAGAGAGTAAAATAGCAGCAGCTACTTCACCTGCCTCAATGCGAGTTGAAAGATCACGTAGAAGCAGATCGGCAAGACGAAATACAATTAGTTGAATCACTAGTGTGAGAGCCCCCCAAATTACGATGTCCGCGACGTTCACGCTTACGGACATCGACGCGGCTAGGGGAATTGCAAGTCCAAGCACAGCGCCAGCTAAGGAAATTGCAGCAGCTACGTTCCCCTCTCGGACAAGAGCCACATCCTTATGGGGGGTGATCCAAGTGTAGATCGTTACTCCTAAAACTAGCATGACAATTGTTACACAAAAGTGCATGAGCAGCACAGGAAATCCGGCCAGAAAACTTTGAATAACTGCATCCATGTCTCACATTCCTACTCAATAACGTTGTGATTTGATAGTCTTCATATTTGAATGGTCAGTGTCTCAGGTCTCATTAGTGGAGCGTGGATCATTAACTTGATCCAATGGAAATATTGGGCGGCGGATGTTATCAAAATTGAGAGCGCTGTAATCTGAGGTGCACACCCCGACCCCGGCGCACTCTACTATCTCTTGTGAAATGTGCTCAAAACCGGCTCGCCAATGAATGCGGCTTTTTAAGGCCAAAAACCGCTTGCGAGAAGGATCAATGCCGAGTGATAGAAAGGCTTCTTCATCATGAGGCTCGACATGGCTCGAAATAATAATTATTTCAACGCGTCCTGTGTCAAACACTACAGTCGGGCCCATATCTACCATAACGCCGGCTGACATGGGGCCGCGGTTAATAAAACGTCCATCAGAAATCAATTTAACCCGACCACGGACTTCGAGCGGGGAGCCTCTATGTCCAATTGATGGCAAATCCGTTTTCCCCCCCAAGGATATGGTCAGTTCCACGCCAATGCCCCCGGCTATCAGTTGCCCAACGGCTTTAGGATCGTGAATGGCAAAAAAGGCGACATCTTCAAGGCCGGATTCCAGAATTCCCTCCAGCACTTTCATTGTGTCCATTGAGCCGCCAGATGCAGCATTGTCGTAATGGTCGAGTAGCACGACAGGCCCTCTATCTTTTTCAATTCCTAAAACGCGAGCCTTTTCTAACGAAAGTTCAAGTGGTTCAATCTGGTAAACAAATTCATTCCGATGATCCCAAGCGTAGTCGAGAAGTTCATCTCTTAACCGCTTAGCAAGGGCCATATCATTGTCGGTTACAACCACAGCGCTAGAACCAGCCAGTTTTATATCAGCATGAGGAAAGCCGGTGAAAAAGCTTGCTGCTAAAGCGCCTGCTGCTTCCATGCGCTGCGCCATTGCCTGGATTTCTCTATTGGGGCTATCACTAGATCCTTGACGCATGACATGAGGCATCATCGGCCTGTTTCCCCAAGCCATGGTGGGGCGGACTTCGCCTTTTATCATCGCCAAGATTGGTCTTGCAGCACGTAAGCCTGTTTCATATATGTCGATATGGGGGTAGGTTTGATACCCAGCGACGACGTCCGCCAACTCAACCATGTCAGGATAGAGATTGGTGTGCATATCAAGTGCAACTCCGATAGGTATTTCTGGCGCTAGTTCACGAAGTCTATGGATCAAGGGTCCTTCGCCATCGGCCTGGCTCTCTGTTACCATAGCGCCATGAAGATGTAGTAAAATTCCGTCACAGCCTTTTGCAACACAATCACAGATTCTTTCTGTCATGTATTCGTAGGCATTATCTTCAACCAACCCTGAGGGCCAAGCGCTGGCAGCGATAGGAAAAACCATCTCTGCTCCCTCTGCTTCGGCCACTTCAATAAAACTGCCAAGAGCCGTACCTGTTCCTTTGAAGGCTGGTAGTACTTCATCTTCCTCAAATGGCACTGGACGGGTATTCCCGCGTGCAAACCTTTCCAATGGTGTTGGCACAGGTGAAAAAGTGTTAGTTTCATGTTGCATCATGGCAATAACAAGGCGCAAATTCGGATCTCCTATGTCTAGAAACCGTTAAATCTAATTTCGGGGTGTTCCGTCAATTTCTCTTCTTTTTTGATAATATTCTTCGACCTATCGTGTTTCTTTCCCAAAAAACGCCCTCATTAAGTCCCTGTATCTTTTTATCAACTTGTGCCTTAATCAACCTTTTCTGGGCCCAGAGACAGTATTCCTATTCTCTTTCGAAGGCTAAAAAATTTCTATTAAGTTTGCTCGATACAACTGCTGTGGTTCCACTTCCTAAGAACGGATCACACACTAACTCGCCTTTGTTAGAACTGGCTAAAATTAATTTTGCAATCAACTTTTCATTTTTTTGAGTCGGATGATCAGTATTTTCTGGCATGGACCAGAATGGAATAGTTATATCGGACATTAAATTGGATGGAGCGGTATCTCTATACTTTCCCTTCTTTGAATCCACCCAATCCTTTGGCTTGCCGTCTTCTTTATAGGGAGCCATAACAGTTCGTCGAAGTTTCACGTCATCTATATTGAATGTGTACTCTCTCCCTACAGTACAAAACCAAATGTCTTCACTACAGTTTTTCCAATTAGTTTTTGCCCCTCTACCTTTTTCGCGTTCCCACGTAATTCGGTTTCTGATTTTGAAAAATTTTGAGGCCGCCTCGTAAATTGATATCGAACTGTACCAATCGCCGCAAATGTAAACAGATGCGTCCACTTTGAGTTTAGGAAGAAATGTAGAAAGAATTTCCTCTAAATAGGAAGTGTATTCGCCTATTGTGGTTTTAGAAAAACTCAACGAATTGAATTTTTTGTTCAAATTGTATGGTGGGTCTAAGATGAGAAGAGTGATACTTTTGTCCGCAATTTTGGATATTGCGTCCTTGTAATTACAATTCACAATTTTATTTTCAAAGTTATCAATAGAACTTAATTGATCCTTTGAGACAATTCGCTTGATCAAATCGTCTTTCTCTGACTCTAAAATCGTTAATGTTCGATTACGAGGTGCTCGCGTTTTTTGTTCTGTCATTTTTCGGTGTCACTTAATTGAAAGGCCTTTATTATCTGATTAATATGCTCAAATAATACGATCAGATCATTTCAAATGTTGCCTATCCGAAAGGGTTTCATTTAGCGGCCAACTGCATTTCCACTAGTTTGCTCCAGTAGCTTGCACCGATGGTCAGTATCTCGTCGTTAAAGTCGTAATTAGGGTTATGCACGTGGCAGCCTCCCGGACCACCCTCAACTCCGTTGCCTATGCGTATGTAACAACCGGGGCGTTCAGCGAGCATCCATGAAAAGTCTTCGGCACCCATCACTGGTGGTTCATCGCGCAGGATCTGCATTTCACCTACAATTTCAGCTGCCGCTTGGGCAGCAAAATCGGTCTCCTCGACTGTGTTTACGGTCGGCAAATAACGGCGATCGTAAGAGAATTCGATTTGCGCTCCGAAGGTTTGTCCAATGCCCTCTGCTATCTGACGCATTTCACGCTCGATTAAGTCTTGGATTTCGACCTTCAAAGCACGTGTAGTTCCCGAAAGAATTGCTTCCTCAGGAATTACATTGGTGGTATGGCCAGCGTGCACTTGGGTTACGCTGATCACCGCTGAGTCAAGCGGGTCGGTTCGCCGAGCCGCAATTGATTGGAAGCTTGTGATCATGTGGGCCGCGACGACGACCGGATCATTGCCTTGGTGGGGGAAAGCACCGTGAGCCCCGACGCCGGTGATTTTGACTTCGAAGAAATCTGCGGAAGCCATCATTGGCCCAGGGTTTACCGAAAATTGGCCCACTGGGAGACCTGGTGAGTTGTGCATCCCGTAGACAGCCTCACAGTTAAATTTCTCGAACAAGCCATCCTCTACCATGACGCGGGCACCTGCGACATTTTCCTCGGCAGGTTGAAAGATGAAATGAACCGTGCCATCAAAGTTTTTTGTCTCTGCAAGATATCGTGCTGCGCCCAGCAGCATGGTAGTGTGGCCATCATGGCCACAGCCGTGCATTTTGCCCTCGTTACGAGACTTGTGGTCAAACTCATTGAGCTCGTGGAGGTTTAATGCGTCCATATCGGCCCGTAGGCCGATCTTTTTACTGCCCGTCCCTACTTTGAGGGTGCCGACGACGCCTGTTTTTGCTAGGCCTTTATGCACCTCAACTCCATAGGATTCGAGTTCGTCAGCTACTACCTTAGCTGTGCGTTCCTCTTCGAATGCCGTTTCAGGATGACTATGAATGTCGCGGCGGATACGTGTCATATCGTCATGGAACTCGCTGATGCGTGTGTAAATAGCCATTTTGACCTCCCTAAACTCAAATATTTCTATCAGAACGCTGCGATTTAACCAATTTTATCTAGATTCTGAGTCAGGACGGTGTGATCCTGATTGTCCAAAGGCAACACGGGGGCTCGACATTGGCCCACATTAAATCCCCGATAATTTGCAGCACTTTTTACAGCCGAATTGTAGACATGTGTCCAGATAAACAGTTGGGAAGGTAAGAGACGTTGCCAAAGTTGGTTTGCTTCCCTG
>PBWV01000023.1 GCA_002728255.1 Rhodospirillaceae bacterium
TTATCACCTTCTCTAATCTCCCTTGCAACAGTCCCACTGGCTTCGAGCACTTGATTAACTGTGCCTGGCCTCACCGTATAAACTCTCAGTTCAAAAATCATAAATTTCCCCTTTTATCAATTAGCCTGACAGAAAAATGTTACCTGTTAGCTATGACTGCCTGATTACTTTCATTAGGTGGAGCGTATCTTTGTTAGTGGTTGATTTGTCTGAGAAACCAGAATTATTAGTCTCTTTTTATGAATTCTCTTGCAGCTTCATCCAGGGTCATGAATTCAGCACCTTTAGTAGACAACTCTTTTATTAGTTTTTCCAGAATAATCATTCGGTGGCCACGCCCTATCACGAATGGGTGGAATGTATACGTCAATACGCCCCAATCTTCAGTAGCGGNCATATACGAAAAATCANTCAGCCAATTTTCGAGGACGCCTTTGGCNGCGGCAAGGCCCGGAAGTATNCCGGACTTTTCCCGGACAAACTCAAAATATGGATAATCATCCAATGTCCAACTTATGGGCATCTCGAGTAATTCAGAAGGTTGTCCAAAATCTATGGGTTGATCTTTATGAATTACATCGCCGACNCGAGCCCAGTAAGGAAAGTGATCATTCCCCATCATACTACTGTCGTAGACGAACCCGTGCTGTAATAGAAGCTTTATTGTGTTTGGGCTTAAGTCCCATGAGGGGGAGCGATAACCATTAGCGTGTTTCCCACTTAGTTGACGAATTGCTTCATTGCCGCGCTCCAAGTCTTCGGCCTCCTTCGCAGCAGAAAGTTGCGCCGGGGGGGTATGAGTCCATCCGTGGTGGCCAATTTCGTGTTTGGCGCCAACTATAGCCTCACAGATATCAGGGTAAGTTCCAATAGTTACACCTGGGATGAACCACGTAGCAGGAATATTGTATCGGGCTAATAGCTCCAAAATTCGTTTAGCGCCTATGGCACCAAATTCACCCCTAGATATAGGGGTTGGGGTGGTATACCCCTTAGCTATCCATCCCGAAACAGCATCAAAGTCAAAAGTTAGACAAACAATATGTCGTTGGTTCATATATTTTTCCAAATTAACTATCAGGTGTCTGTGCATCTACGTACGAATGATAATAAGAATCCTTCTTCGGTTTGCACTGGCCGCAAAGAGCCTTGCTGGAACGAGTTTTACGTTACCCTAATTCAGTAGGGTGAGCGATCCCACCTCTTTTTCGATTGCAGGGATAACCTCAGAGCCGAAGATCTCTATGGAGTGCATTGCCCGATCATGTGTTACACTCCCTATAGTAAAGTATAGAGCCATGTGTTTGGGGTTAACTTTCTTTATGACCTCCACACATTTTTCCGCACAGGTTTCTGCGTCACCAACAATGAGATTGTCTACGATTTCGTCCANAGATAATTCGTTTTCCAANGGGCTTTCAACTAGCATGCCATTTTCTAGAACTTCAGTTCTATGCCTCAGTTGAAAGGCTAAACGAGCCTGGAAGCGGAGATTTTCTGCAAAATCTCTCGCTTCGGCCTTGGTTTCGCATATATGAGCTGCGCCGAGAGTGCTNAAATTCATTTTGGTGGGACTATGTCCTGATTGAGTCCAGAATTGTGAACAATACTCTTTCTGGGCAACCAAAAACTCCGGTCCAAAGAGGCGACCTGTAATAATAGGGGTATAATTTTTCCTCGCAGCTTGTAGAAGAAGATCGGGATGACCGCCTGCTACCCAGACTTCAGGCATTCGGTTTTCGACGGGGCGAACATTTATCTGGGTGTTGGCCTGTGAAATGTATCGGCCGTCAAATGAGACTTCAGNCTCGGTCAGACCGGCTTCTAGAATTTCTAACATTTCTAGGGTTCGGTCCTTTGCTTCTTCTAAATTCAAGCCAAATCTATCAAATTCAAAAGGCTGGTAACCGCTGCCAATACCAAGCACCAGACGTCCCTGGGACATTTGATCCGCCATGCCTATCTCCCCAAGCAAGCGTGCAGGATGATATAAAGGTAATACCAAAACACCAGTTGCAAGCTGGATTTTTGAAGTTTGAGCCGCCATATGGGCGACCATCATTAATGGTGACGGGGTAAGGCTATAATTTGAAAAGTGATGCTCAGCGAACCAGGCTGTTTTGAAGCCAGCCATTTCTGCNGCCTGCACTTGCTCAGAGGTTTGGGAGAGCATGTCTATAACTGTTTGAGTGCTTGACCTTTGATTCATTAAGCAAAATAACCCGAAATCCATNTCATGCCCCTAAAGATTGGTATGGTTTTAACGTGANGCTTCCCNATANAGATGANGATGCAAGGTGTTTCGTGTTTCTAGCACCAGTATGTGAAGTNACCAAACGGGGCCTCNTACCGTGCAGGAAACTGGAAGGCTCTTTCCATTAATTTTTAATTAAAATCCCATTTTTGGCCGGGAGCTGCATTGAAAAGGCGTTTGGTATACTCATGTTTAGGATTTTCAAATATCGTTTTAGTTGGTCCATGNTCCACTATTTTTCCGTGATACATCACCGCTATATTGTCCGAGACTTGTGCCGCAACCCTAAGGTCATGCGTGATGAAGAGTATGGCCAAATCTAACTTTGACTGTAGGGTCTTCAACAACTCCAAGACTTGGGCTTGTACAGACACGTCGAGGGCGGAGACTGGTTCATCAGCTACAAGCACGTCAGGCTCCATTGCAAGGGCACGAGCAATACAGATTCGTTGACGTTGGCCTCCCGAGAATTGATGTGGNTATCGGCTCATTGCGTCTGAGTCTAAGCCCACAAGTTTGAGCAGGGTGCGAGTNCGTTCGGTAGCTTCAGCTCTTGNTAAGCCATAGTTCNTCGGGCCNTCGGCTATCGCACGTCCAACAGTTTGTCTGGGGTTTAAAGATCTATAGGGATCTTGAAAGACGATTTGTATATGTTTTCGGAGGGGCCGGTATGCTCGNTCAGATATGTCTGCGATATTGGTATTGTTGACTCTAATCTCCCCGGCGCTTGGGTTTATAAGGCGCGCAATACATCTGGCTACTGTGGATTTGCCAGATCCTGACTCTCCTACAATACCAAGGGTTTCTCCTCGGCGAATATCGAAACTAATATCATCAGCTGCTTTCACGGTGCGCCGTCTTCCGAACAAAGATTTGGTTTTATATATTTTTTCTAGAGACTTTGTGGAAATTGCTATCTCTTTCCCCGGATTTGCATGGCGAGATTTGGGAATAAGGCTAGGAACAGCATCAATTAACATTGCCGTATAGTTATCCTTTGGATGGCCAAGTACATTTTCAGTCTTTCCATGTTCAACGATTGTGCCATCCTTCATGACTATTACCCTATCAGCAATTTCCGCAACTACGCCAAAGTCATGGGTAATGAATAATACACCCGTATCGCGATCTTTCTGGATATCCTTGATGAGATTCAAAATTTGTTGTTGGGTGGTTACATCCAAAGCTGTGGTGGGTTCATCAGCAATAAGGAGGGCTGGCTCCAACGCTAGTGCCAGAGCTATCATNACTCTCTGCCTCTGNCCCCCCGATATTTCATGTGGATAGGAGCGGAAGAGGTTTTTTTTATCGGGCAGATTTACAGCCTCCATTAACTCGTAAACTCTATTTTTTCTGTCGCGAGAGGACATATCCGTGTGCTCNNTCAGAACTTCTTCTATCTGGCGGCCGAGAGGCATTACCGGGTTTAANGCGGTCATGGGCTCTTGGAAAATCATGGCCATACGATTGCCNCTCAGTTGTCGTAGTCGTTTTGGGCTGGNGCCTATAATCGGTTCACCCAANACCGAAATGGAGCCCGCCTCGGTTTTGAGTTGGTCTTCNGGAAGCAGTCCCATCACACTATGCGCTGTCACAGATTTCCCTGAACCTGATTCTCCAACGACACATANGATTTCTNTCGGAAGNACCTCTAAAGAAACNTGATTCACGGCGTGTATGCGCTCAGCGCTAGCTGGAAGCCGAACGGTCAGGTCTTTGATAATGAGTACAGGCTCACGGGGCGTTATGGGTTGCGTTTCCATGAAGATTCCCTTCCCTATAGCTGCTTAGCAAGTCGGGGATCCAGAGTATCTCTTAATCCATCCCCTAGGACATTAACCCCGAGAACCGTTAGTGCCAGATAAAGCCCCGGAAAGAAGATGATCCAAGGGGCTATTTGAAAATAGGATTTTCCTTCTGCCATTATGTTGCCCCAACTCGGGGTTTCTGGAGGAACCCCCGCCCCTAGAAAACTCAATATGGCCTCTAAAATCATAGCAGAAGCGCAAACATAGGTTCCTTGCACAATGAGGGGGGCAACTATGTTTGGCAAAATGTGCCGGATCAAAATTGTTGGAGTTCTAGTGCCTAAGGAAATAGCGGATTCAACATATGGCTCCTCTCGCAAGCCCAATACTATCCCACGGACTAGGCGAACGACTCTTGGGATTTCAGGAATTGTAATGGCGAGTATCACCGTTTTTAAACTTGCGCCTGCTAGGGCTAACATCGCGATTGCCAGAAGAATTCCAGGTATGGCCATAATCCCGTCCATTATCCGCATTACAATTGTGTCGAGCCAGCGGAAGTAGCCTGCCACCAAACCAACTACGAGGCCGATAGATACGCTAAGGACTGCAACCGAGAACCCCACTGCCAAGGAGATACGACATCCAAACACTGTTCGGCTGTAAATATCTCTGCCATACATATCAGTTCCAAACCAGAATCCCGAGGAAGGTCCCTTTAACCGGTCTATTGGATGCATGGAAGTAGGTTCTACGGTAAANAGCACGGGTGCTAATAATGCAGTAATTGCGACAAACAACAGCAAGAATCCGCCGACCCCCACACTCGAATTTGAAATAAGAAATGCGGGCCAAGTCGTGAGGCCTTTCAGTTTCACCAANATAGCGGGGCGTGTTTCAGGTTTTAAAGTCAAAAGCGGATCCTTGGATCAAGGGCAACGTAAAGAAGATCAATGATGAGATTGACCAAAACGTACAAGCCAGAGAAAACTAAAATAATCCCCTGGATAACTGGGTAGTCTCTCCGCAGGACGGCATCTACTGTGAGGCGACCCAGTCCTGGGATGTTATACACACTCTCGGTTACAACAACCCCGCCGATCAATAAGGCAAACCCTATGCCTATCACAGTCACGATAGGAACGGCGGCATTTGGCAGAGCGTGCCTAGCAAGTATAGATCGTTCTCCTAGACCTTTGGATTTTGCCGTGCGGATATAGTCCTCATTAAGTATTTCTAAAATACTCGCGCGGGTAATTCTAGCGAAGAGGGCAATAAAAATGACGCTCAAGGTAATGCTGGGTAGCACCAAACGATGAAGAAAGGGAACTATTCCATCGGTTATGCTTACGAAGCCTTGTACCGGAAAGAGGCCTAATTGTAGCGCAAAAATATAAATAAGTGCATAGCCAAGCACAAAGACCGGAGTTGAAAAACCTAGAACGGAGAAAGCCATAACAGTTCTATCTATCCAGCTTCCAGCCTTCCATGCGGCAAGAATACCGAGAGGAATGGCGACAACGATGGCGAAGATGAGGGTTGTAAGTGCAAGGGAAAGGGTAGGCTCAACCCTCTGAAGAATAAGTTGGCTCACTGGGAGGTTAGAAAAAATAGAAACACCCAAATCGCCNCTTGAAAGTTGTATAAGCCAAGTGGTGAACTGGATGTGCAAGGGTTGGTCCAGTCCAAGTTGGGCGCGTATGCGGGCGATGTCGGCGGGGCTAGCGTAATCGCCTGCGATAATTGTCGCCGGGTCTCCTGGGCTCAAGTGCAGAAGCAAAAAAACAAAAAGTGCTACGATGCCCATGACGGGGATAGTAGCAGCTAACCTGCGGATGATGAATGTAAGCACAGCAGTTGTCCGCGGGNGGGGCTATTGTTTTTCCACGTTCCAAAAGAAAGGAACGGGTGACGATAAGAAGCCTGTCAAATTGTTCCTATACGCAAAAGGAGTGTTAAACTCACCCCAATTGACATAGGTCACTACCTCATAGGCTCTTTTCTGGATTTGCTCAGCTATACGAAATTGTGCATCAGGCGATGATGCAAGTGCGTATTCATGACGTAGGCGCTCGAGCTCTTCGTCGCATGGCCAGCCAAACCATGCACGGTCTTGGCACCCCCCGGAAACACCAATGTTTGTGATGGGGTTAAAAATATCTGCCCCACTCCACCAGGTTATAAAAATATTCCAGCCCCCTTCGGATGGCGGGTCCGTCATGGCGCGTCGGGAGGTAAGCGTGCTCCAATCCATCGCTTGCAATTCAACATTGATACCTGCTTCCCGCAGTAATTGTGCTGTCATCAATGCCGCACCGCTATTCGCCGGCGTATCTGTTGCTTGCATGACGATGACGGGGCTGTCGTCGTATCCTGCTTCCTTAAATAGTTCCCGTACGCGATCCATGTCATGGCTCATCAATGGTTCGGAACCGATGGCAGTTTCCAGTGGGGTGCCGCACCCAAAAAAGGCAGGGCATGTCTGGAAATATTCGGGGTTCCCGATCACCGCTTGAAGGAAGTTTTTTTGATCCACTAGCCAGAGCATTGCTTGCCGAGCGGCAGGATTATCAAACGGTGGGTGGAGGTGGTTAAGTCTCATCCACCCTTGAATCCCAAGAGGAAGAGGCTTGATAATAATTTCTGGATTTGATGCCATTATTGGCAAGAGATCCACTGGCGGCACTTCAAAGAAATCAATTTCTCCAGCTATAAGGGCATTCATGGCTGTGGCAGGATCTGGTATATACAGCCATTCTACTCTGTCTACGTTAACAACTTTCCCACCAGCGGCGAAGCTGGCCGGCTCGTCTCGGGCTATATAGGCCTCGTTTTTTACGTAGACAACTTTGACACCTGGGATCCACTCGTCTTTGATAAACTTGAAAGGGCCAGATCCTATGGTCTCCGGCACTTGTTCAAAAGGATCCGTTTTTGCAAGGCGTTCCGGCATCATGAAGGGAACGTTTGAGCTGAGCTTAGCTAAGGAGTCGATAACTAATCCATAGGGTTCTTTCAGGGTTAACTTAAATGTGAGATCGTTGACGGCCTCGAGACTGGCTGTCATGTCCATCAGCTTCTGGCCCATTCCATCTCTTGCTCCCCAGCGCAGAAGGGATGCCACACAGTCGCGGGCAGTCACGGGTGCTCCATCGTGCCACTTAAGACCTTCCCGGAGCCTAAATTCATAGATCAGCCCGTCTTCGCCAACGGTGTGATTTTCCACCATCTGGGGCTGTGGATTAAAATTCTCGTCCAGAGCGAACAGAGTGTCGTACACCATGTATCCGTGGTTCCTGGTAATATAGGCTGTNGTCCAGATGGGATCGATATTTTTTAAATCCGCGTGGGCCACCATGCGAATGGTGTTGTCCGCATATGCCACGCTCCAGAACCCCATGAACGCGAGCAGGAACAAAGTGGAGCTATGGGCTAGGTTTTTAATGGACTTTGGCATTTGGGATAACCTCTCGCCTTCTAGGGGCCTGAAAATTTTTCTCTAGTCATTATGACAGGTAGGTGGGTTGGATTAAACACGTATTCGTCGGTGCACTGGATGCCCAAAATTGTAGACGTATGTGACTAAGCATTTATTCCGGCGATAGGGGGGGCTTGATCTAGCCTTGCCACTACTCCTTTGAGTTCTGCTNTAGCGGGTGGGTAGCGCTGGAGTACCAGTGGATCGTGTCCAGGGATGATGTGGTCCTGGCTGCTGGCCAGGTTTCGGAGGGTTTTGAACCCATTCACCATTTGGCCAACATCGAACACGATTGGAAATGGTGCAACCCTTTCCATATTTGCGTACAAGTGGCTTGCATCTGAAGCCAATACGAGCCACCCACGTTCTGTCCATACCCGTACACATTGCATTCCCATGGTATGTCCGCCAATGAAGTGAACGCTAATGCCAGGAGTTAGTTCGGCGTCCCCATCATGAAATTCGACGCGGCCCTCATAAACTTCTCTTACCAAGTTGACCACGTCATCCAGTTCGTAAGCACCTTGGAAAGTTTTCTCTCTCATGTATCTACCAGTTGCGTACTGTAATTCTTTATCTTGAATGTGAAGACGGGCCTTGGGAAACATGGAAAGGTTGCCTACGTGGTCATAGTGAAGATGGGTAAGAATAACATCTTGAACAGTCTTTGCCTCTACTCCGATCAACGCGAGACCCTCGAGGGGCGTCCGCAGCAACTTTCTACCCCTCTTTTTAGCCACAGCAGCGTCAAATCCGGTATCAATCACATAGGTGTGAGTAGGGCCAACTGCTGCCCATATAAAATAGTCTAACGCCATTGGGCCCTCGTGGGCGTCTCCGCCTATAAACATTTCATAGGGACTCCGCCCGCCGTGATGGGCGTACCGGATAGCGTAGACCTTAAACGTTTCCAGCTGTTGCATTAAGAAGCTTCCCTGTTTNGGAATTCTATGCTTTCTCTTCAGAAAATACTTCCCGCGCCGTTCGGAAGGCATCTATAGCGGCGGGGGCTCCGCAATATACCGCAGCCTGCAAAAAAACTTCCTTCATTTCTTCTTTGGTTACGCCGTTATTTAGTGCTCCTCTGATATGCAGTTTTAATTCATGTGGGCGGTTTAGGGCTGTAAGCATTGACAGGCAAAGAAAACTTCTAGTCTTTCGGGGTAAGCCGGGACGGTTCCAAATAGTCCCCCAAGCAAATTCTGTCACGAGCTCTTGCATTGGTTGATTGAATTCATCCGCAGATGCGATAGCTTTATCGACATAATCTGTCCCTAGAACCGAGCGCCGAATTGCTAAACCTTCATCATATTTTTTGCGGGTCATTTTGGTCTCCCCCATCCTATTTGCTATGTTTCTTAGTTGTAGAACTTTAATGGTGTATGCCTAAAACATATAGGCATATGGAGCCTTTTTGTATATTTTCTGGTCTTAGCTACTAATACAATGGAATTATTTATTTCATGCTCCCATATAAGGTGACCATTTGTGGTTTAAGTGAATTATCTGAAGTTGTTCCCTCAGGAATCAGCCATGTGATTTCAATACTTGATCCTGATTATCCGTACCCATCTGAGTTGAAAATNATAGATAGNTCTAGACGGGAACTGTTCTCTTTTGAAGATGTTGTCGTTCCGGAAGAAAGCCAAAAGATACCTGAGAGAACTGATATAAAGAGATTGTTAGATTGGGGCCGTGGACTTCTACTTGGGGGAGAGGAAACTCATTTATTGGTTCACTGCCATGCTGGGGTTTCGCGCTCTACAGCTGCAACGGCAATTCTTATGTTGGGACAGAATCCGTGTCTTGAGGAGCAGGTGTTTCAGGAAATTTCACGCCTTCGGCCTCGAAATTGGCCGAATAGCAGGATGGTGGAAATTGCAGATGAATTGCTTGGTTGCCGGGGTAGATTTATTGCAGAGCTTAAGAGGCACCATGCTCGTACCGCAGTTCAAAACCCAGAACTGGCCGAGCTAATTCGGCTACATGGAAGGGCACATGAAGTTCCTGACTAGCGGCGAAGTTCTTTAGTGAGTTTTGGATTATTTGTTGGAGGGCTTTAATTTTAACGATGCCGAATTAAGGCAGTAACGAAGCCCAGTGGGGGGTGGGCCGTCTTCAAACACATGACCAAGGTGGCTGTTGCAGGCAGCACATAGAACCTCAGTGCGAACCATGCCGTAACTGGTGTCTGTCTTGGTCCTAATTTTGCCTTCGTCTATCGGTGTCCAGAAGCTTGGCCATCCCGTTCCCGAGTCGTATTTCGTTGTAGATGCATAGAGGCTCTCCCCGCAACAGAGACATTCATAGATGCCATCGGTTTTTGTATCANAATATTGTCCGGTAAATGCGGGTTCCGTGCCGTGTTGACGTGTTATCTCGTATTGTTGTGGAGTTAGTTGTCTTCTCCACTCCTGGTCAGACTTTACAATTTTGGCTTGTGANTGGGGTTTTTCTACGTCAGGCATGTTTATCTAAATCCAAAAGAATGATGTAAGTTAAAGGGGGTGCAGTTTTCCATAATAATATGACATTCTACGATATTAGATTTTGTATGTAACACATATTTTTTGAGTATAGATATGTCCATTAATTTTATTGATTGTCCCCAGTTTCTTGCTGAACTCTATAATGGGGATTTGATGGAAATCGTTCCAGGGTTGGAGATACATACGGATGATCTGTCGCGGTCCCAAATGATGGCCCTTTTGGCTGACAGTGAATTTGTCATGAATGACCATACATATATGGATCAAGACTTCCTTCTGAACTGTAAAAATCTTAAAGCGATCGTGTTTTTGGGGACTGGGGCATCAAGTTTTATTGATGTTGAGGCGGCAACCCGTCAGGGCATACGGGTTCGGACTGTAAAAGGATATGGGGATCGTAGCGTCGCTGAACACGCTATAGCGCTGATGTTCTCCGCTGGTCGAAGAGTAGCTGAAATGGACCGGTCGTTGCGGAATGGAGTTTGGAGCACTCTAAATTCAATAGAATTTTTAGGAAAGAAGTTAGGTGTTGTGGGGACTGGTGGAATTGGATCAGAAGTTGTGAGAGTAGGAAGCGCTCTGGGAATGGAGGTTCTNGCATGGAATCGGAGCGGTGTGCCAAGCAGGTTGCCATGTAAGGAGGTTTCTCTGGACTATTTACTTGGAAATGTCGATGTCTTGTCGTTGCATCTTGCCCTTACAAAAGAAACAAAAAATATTATTAANGCAAAACGTTTGCGGGACCTAAAAAATAACGCAATATTGATCAATACTTCACGCGCCGCCCTTGTAGATGAAGTTGCTCTCTTGGAGTGTTTGAAGATGGGTAGGATAAAGCATGCGGCATTGGATGTATTTTTGGAAGAGCCATTGGCCGCGGACAACCCGTTTCTGAACCTAGACAATGTTACGCTGACTGCTCATGCAGGATGGATGACTACCGAAGCCTCTATCAAATTACTANGAATGTCGTTGTTGGAACTGTCCGAAGAGATAGCTCGCGGTGATTAACATAATAAGTTTAGGTTGCTGGAAGGGTCTAGGGGATGCAGCTAGGGAACGATGTTGATTTAATTTGAAGGGCCCGGCGACCACTTTCAGTCTGGATTGGCAGGGAGGTTAAAGTAATGGAAGATATTATNTTAAAAAGTATGCCCGAAGATGGNGTTATGCAGGTATCCCTCAATCGGCCNAAGCAACGGAACGCATTGAGTAATGATCTGATAGCCAAGCTCGCCGNGATATTNGAGGTAGCATGGGANTCTAGCGGGGTGAGATGTTGTGTGTTAGTTGGTGTCGGCGATATTTTTTCTGCTGGTGCCGATATCAAGGAGATGGAGGCCGATGGCATCAATGCCATTGATAACANCCAACGGAAGAGAAATTGGGCTCTCATCGAGCAATTTCCAAAACCCATTATAGCTGCGGTAGAGGGGTATGCGTTTGGTGGCGGCCATGAATTGGCTCTAGTTGCAGATCTTATTGTTGCTTCTGAGGATGCCCGCTTTGGACAGCCCGAAATAAATCTTGGAATTTTACCAGGGGANGGAGCAACTCAACGTTTAACCAGAGTTGCCGGTAAGAGCTTGGCAATGCAGATGATGCTTACTGGCGACCCAATTTCGGCTGAGACAGCGTATGCGGCGGGATTGGTCAGCTGTTTAGTGCCGCCCGGTAAAGCATTAGAGGAAGCGCTGAAATTTGCAGTCAGCATAGCAAAAAAAAGTCCCATCGCGGCCCAATTAGTGAAAACTTCAATTAAGTCGGCTTATGAAACGAGCTTGTCGGCAGGATTAGAGATAGAACGTCAGGCCATACGCCAGGCGTTTGCTAAAGGGTCTCATGTGGAACCGATGAGAAAGTTTGTCGGAAGGAAAAACCTTACAAAAACTCGCGGCTAAGTATAATTTTAAGAGCGGTACGAGTTCCCGATTTATTGTGGTAACTTCCAATTTGGGTGGCTTTGGAATTGTTTGGTGAGGGATGATTGAGGCCCATTGGTCGGTCTCCAGGAACATTCCAAGGCATTTAGAATTAGTTGGCGTATGTCATCTGGTGCAAAATGGAAATGGTCCATNAGCCCCATGTATTCATCANTTAAGTGGTTGTGAAACATTCCGGGATCATCAGTGTTGATTGTTATNTTCAAACCATGTTGCCAATATTGATGNACTGGATGGTCCTTGTAAGAGGGGATAACTCCCGTAGCCACATTAGACAGCGGGCATAACTCCAAAGGCGTAGCTTCCTTCTCAAGGTGTTCCAAAAGTGCAATATCTTCTCGTGCNCGGGTGGCATGTCCAATGCGGTCAACTTCTAAATCCTGTAGAGCACCCCAGACACTCTGAGGGCCAGCTGCTTCCCCTGCATGGACGCTGGTTTTAAAGCCTAAGCGCCGGGCTTCGGCATATACTTTTGCAAAAGGCTTGGGAGGATGCAGGTGTTCGGAGCCTCCCATACCGATTCCCACAATTCCAAACTCCCTGGCATCGGCTGCTTCTCCCAATGTTTGTTCGGCCCTAATCGGGCCATGGTCGCGCACTAAATCTGCGATTAACCAAAGTTCTACTCCGGCAACTTTGTCAAATCCTGATCTGATTGCTTGTGCTAAGCCCTTTGTGGTTAGACCGTGTTCGCTGAANCGGGANGGGGAGAAAAANATNTCGGCATATAGGATNTTTTGTCNAAGAAGGTCCTCTGCGATTGCTTTGGCGATAAACTGAAAATCATCGTAGGTACGTAAAAATCCATTTTTCCAGATCCATGTTTCAATAAAATCTGGGAATGTGTCGTAGGTGAGCCTGCCCCTCAGGGCCTCTTTGGTGGGGGTCGAAGGGTCTCCGCCATATTTTTGTATCAACTCCCAAAGAGCGCCNAGCGGGATAGCCCCTTCGAGATGAAGGTGCAATTCCGCCTTGGGCAAATTATGAATCCATTGGGCCATTCGTGACTTGTCATATTGGTGGATGGCCATCTTCTTTAACCTATTCTTCCAGGGTAGTAGTTGATTATGTTTTACAGTGTATAGATGAATGGGTGAAATAACGAGATCAAAGCGTATTAAGATATCATTTAGTGTAGAGCAAGCTTCTGTATTTGAGCCTTCTTATTTGAACATCGAGGATTTATACTTGGATGAATTAGAGGATTATATTGGTGGGAGGAGTATACATTGCCGTATCAGAGTATAATTTATGAAATAAAAGAAGGTGTCGGTTTAATCACCTTCAACCGTCCTGACAGGCTTAATGCGTGGAATCACGAGATTGAAACAGAACTGCGCGCGGTAATGAGTGAAGCGAGTATTGATGGGAACGTCAAAGCTGTTGTCATAACTGGAGCAGGGAGGGGTTTTTGCGCAGGCGCAGACATGTCTGATCTCAGTGACTCTACGGGTGAAGACAGTGATAGCATGCGGGAATCGGAGAGGANACGCCTGCAACATGCTCCGACGGAAGGGCAGTTGGAGCTCCCTAGTGATTACAGCATGCGCTATACTTATTTTACTGGAACTCCGAAGCCCGTGATCGCCGCCATAAATGGCCCGTGTGCCGGGCTTGGCTTAGTCATGTCCTTATTCTGTGATGTTCGCTTTGCTTCCGATAAGGCTGTATTTACCACAGCCTTTGCGCGAAGAGGCCTGATAGCTGAGCACGGAATAGATTGGATACTTCCAAGAGTTGTGGGGCTTCCCAATGCTTTGGATTTATTGCTATCTGCAAGAAAGTTTGATGCGACGGAGGCAAAAGACATGGGTTTGGTGAGCAAGATTTGTCCGCATGAGGACCTGATGTCTACCGTGATGGCGTACGCTAAAGATCTAGCAACAATGGTATCGCCACGCTCGATGCGAGTGATGAAGGAGCAGGTATANCGTACTCAGGGCACTAGTTTGTCGGAAGCTGTTAATACTGCTTTCGATGAAATGTTTGATAGTTTGGATAGTGCTGATTTCCAGGAAGGAGTGGCACATTTTGTGGAAAAACGTCCCCCCTCTTTCCCTGGTAAATAGGGGGGATTTGGCTCAATCCCTGATTTTTTTGTTGCATGTAGGAGTTCAGCGACCATTATACCCATAAGTCGGATTACGTATGGACGGTAGTCCCGCGCTCCGACATTGAAGAATGAGTAGAGGAGCAAGACACATGAAAAATCCCCTGGAATCACTTCCAACAACGGTTGTGATGGGTTTAGTGCTGACAGTGGTCATGGTTTTATTAGTTAAGGCAATCGGCTCTTAAGGGCNCGGAANGGTCAGGAGATANAATATGGAAGACCTACTAATAGTTNTAATTCGATGGCTGCACGTCTTGAGTGGTGTTATGTGGATTGGTTTGTTGTGGTATTTCAACTTTGTTCAAATACCTAGTATGCCAAAGATTCCAGATGATCAAAAACCAGCGATTGGCAAGGTCATTGCACCCGAGGCGCTCTTTTGGTTTCGTTGGTCGGCTTTGTCAACCGTAGTATTCGGTTTGATTTTGGCAATGATGAATGGCTACCTTGTTGACGCGTTGACCTTGAATAATGCTCTTATCGGTTTTGGTATGTGGCTAGGGTTAATAATGGCATTTAATGTCTGGTTTGTGATTTGGCCAAACCAGCAAAAGGCTCTTGGCATGGTAGAGGTTGAAGCCGATGCAAAGGCAAAGGCAGCCCGGACGGCAATGCTGTTTTCACGAACTAATACTATGTTGTCTGTGCCGATGCTGTTNGCAATGGTTGCAGCGCAAAACATGACATTATAGTTCGGGTTACAGGTTGTTTTTAGGGGAGTCCAGCGCGTGAGGCGCTGGGCTCTTTAGCCGTGTCGTTAACTTGTCCCCACAAGATCGGCATAAACGGGCTATAGGGATGCGGTCGAGCGCAAGTTNTGTTCGCTGTGGTGTATTTCCCCATAATAATGCGAAAGGGTAGTATCGCCACAAATGTTAAGTTTACGCAAAGTATGTAAACGTTATGGTGGCGTGGGCGCTCTTTCGGATGTCAGNTTTGAGGTGCCTCGAGGGGCTACTGGGGTCATTATTGGTCCCTCCGGATGTGGTAAGACTACTCTAGTGCGTTTGATTATGGGTTTGATATCTGCTGATCAGGGGGAGATCATATTTGATGATGCAACAGTCATTGAGGAAAATATATCACGTATCCGCCGCCGGATTGGTTATGTAGTTCAAGGTGGGGCATTGTTTCCTCATCTGACGGCTTGGGACAATGTTGGACTTATGCCAAAATACTTTGGATGGTCTTCCCCCGAGATTGCCCGAAGGGTGGAGCTTCTCGCTGATATGGTGGAGCTCCCGCTGGATGCACTTCATCGTTATCCAGGAGAACTGTCGGGCGGCCAGCGGCAACGGGCTTCTTTGATGCGCGCCCTGGTGCTGGATCCAGAGGTGTTGGTTCTTGATGAGCCCTTTGGCGCGTTGGATCCAATGGTGCGATTCCAATTACAAGAGCATCTGCGTACCTTATTTAGGAAACTAAAAAAGACAGTTGTNATGGTAACTCATGACATCGCGGAAGCTGCGTTCTTCGCAGACGAAATAATTCTTATGCGAGCAGGTAAGGTTGTTCAGCGAGGTTCTATGTTTGAACTTTTATCTAACCCTAAAGANGATTTTGTCATGGAATTTATAAAAGCACAACGAACCCTTGNTGAGGATAGCCAGGAGTTTTGACGATGCGCATTGTGGCTGCCGTCATTTTTTGTCTGTATCTTGTTCTGGTTGAATCCACATCACCTATGGCGCGAGAAACAAAGGTTGGGTCAAAGGCTTTCACTGAATCAGTTATCCTAGGCGAGATAGTTACTCAACTGATCGCAGGGTCGGGGCTGGAGGCGGTTCACCACTCCCAATTGGGAGGTACTAGAATACTTTGGGAGGCCCTAAAGGCCGGGGAGATTGATGTGTATCCTGAGTATACTGGAACACTAACCAATGAGATATTAGCTCGGTATCGTTTTGAGACTGACAGACAACAGAAAGAGTTTTTGGGGGAGTTGGGGCTCCAGCTTGGTCCCAAGATTGGTTTTAACAATACATATGCTTTAGCTGTAACGGAGTCGACGTCATTAAGCCGGGAGATCCACAAAATTTCTGATCTTGCCGCTCATCGAGATCTTTCATTTGGCTTTAGCAATGAATTTATGGATCGGCAGGATGGGTGGCCGGGGCTCAAAGCTACATATTCGCTTACCCAAAAAGACGTGTTTGGACTGGATCACGATCTGGCATACCGTGGCCTAGTTGCAGAGGATATTTACGTGACGGATGTGTACTCTACGGATGCAGAGATAGAGTACTATAACTTGACCGTCTTGGAAGACGATAAACAATATTTCCCGACCTACAACGCCATCCTTATTTATCGGACCGAATGGGCAGATAAATATCCAGAGTTACTAAAAATGTTGCGCGCACTGGATGATGACATCAACGAGTCAGAGATGGCTGCAATGAACGCGGCAGTTAAAATAGAGAAGCGGACCGAAGCAGAGGTGGCTAGGACGTTTTTGTTGGAGGAACACGGTAGAGAACCAAATCGGTCTAGCAGGGGAATGAGTGTACGAGTTTTGGCTAATACCCTAGATCACCTTGNGTTGGTTGGCGTTTCGCTTTTGGCTGCCATATTAATCGCCATACCTTTGGGCATTGTTGCAGCCCAGAATCCACGGTTAGGTCATTTCGTTCTTACGGTAGTCGGAATTGTACAAACTATTCCTTCGCTGGCTATGTTTGTTTTTATGATCCCTTTGGTTGGAATAGGAGGTCCCCCAGCTATTTTGGCATTATTTTTGTACAGCTTGCTGCCCATAGTCCAAAATACCCACGCGGGTCTNAAAAATATATCTTCCGATATGTTAGAAGCGGCCGATGTTATGGGGCTTTCTTTCAGAGCGCGACTGCANATGGTAGAGTTACCTATCGCTATGCCCACAATTTTAGCGGGNATTAAGACGTCTGCTGTAATTAATGTGGGCACTGCTACTTTGGGGGCGCTCGTTGGCGCTGGGGGTTATGGGCAGCCTATCCTCACTGGTATCAGACTTGATGACCTTAGCTTAATTCTTTCAGGAGCGATACCGGCTGCAGCTCTTGCCCTCGCGGTTCAAGGTTGCTTTGAATTGTGGGAGCGTTATATGACCCCCAGGGGCCTCAGATAGAGGCCGGCAAGATTTCGGGTTTTAGGAAGTTTCGCTGTATGNGTGCTTTGGTAATAGAAAGACAGAAAGTTGGTTTTAATGTTCGAAAATAAGGGCGCTTTACGTAATCTTCGTGTGTTAGATTTAACCCGCATCCTGGCAGGCCCATTTTCCACACAAATTTTAAGTGATCACGGAGCGGATGTAATAAAGGTTGAGGCACCAACTGGTGATGAGACACGGAGGTGGGGCCCCCCCTTCGATCAAGAAGGAATGAGTGCTTATTTCAGGGGTGTCAATCGAAATAAACGTTCACTTGCCATAGATCTATCCTGTGGTGAGGGGCAGAAAATTTTGATGAGATTAATGCAAGACACAGATGTTGTTATAGAAAATTTCAAGGCGGGCCAGATGGAAAAGTGGGGGCTTGGCTATGAAGATAGTTTGAGGAATAAATTTCCTCATTTGGTCTATGCCCAAATCACAGGATATGGGTCAAATGGTCCAATGGCCGGTCTTCCGGGCTTTGATGCTATTGCCCAAGTTATGAGCGGTTTGACTAGTGTAAATGGCATGCCAGACCAGGCACCGGTGCGGGTCGGGACACCAATCTCAGATCTTTCTGCCGGCCTATACATAACTAGCGCGATTATGATGGCTTTATATGAACGGGAGTCAACTAAGCTTGGGCAGAAGGTGGAGGTTTCTTTATTGGACTGTTCCGTGAGCCTTTTGCATCCTCATGCGGCTAATTATTTTGTTACTGATGAGCCTCCTGTGCGCTTAGGCAATGGTCATCCCAACATATCTCCCTACCAAATGTTTGAGACAGCGACCTGTTGGATCTTTATAGCAGGGGGAAACAATAAGCAATTNCAGAAATTGGTGTCCTCTCTTGGGNTGCCGGANTTGGNGGAAGATGAGAGATTTGCGGACAATGTTGCACGAAAAGAAAATGAAGAAGAGTTGAACATTATACTNGAATCAGTGCTAAAGGAACAGGACGGTATTTTCCTGGCTAAAAGGTTATTAAAAGATGGTGTTCCAGCGGGAGCCGTATTAGAGGTTCCGCAAGTTTTGGAGCTAGAGCAGTTGGCGGCACGTGAGATGGTTCTCGAGCAACCTGGCTATAAGGGTATAGGTACGCCCATTAAAATGTCACGCACGCCTGCTAGATTTCGTGCACTTCCACCTCAACTAGGTGAACATAGCAAGGACGTGTTGCGCGAGGCAAATTTTACAAAAGAGGAAATCAAAAAATTAGTCCTCTCGGGGATTATATCGGACTCATCGTAGATAATGGCCGGTGTGGTTAAGGAGGGATCTTTTTAGTAGGACTTTGGAAGCCCTAACCCCCTCTCCGCAATGTAACAGAGCATTAGCTGTTCAGTGACAGGAGCTATCCGATTGATCCATTGTTCTCTCATAAAACGTTCGACGTGGAACTCTTTGGCGTAACCATACCCACCGTGGGTAAGTATTGATCGTTCGCAGGCGTCAAATCCTGCACGTGCGGAGAGAAATTTAGCGGCATTTGCCTCAATCCCACATGCTTTTCCTTGGTCATAAAGTGCAGCTGCCTTAAAGCACATTAAGTTGGCCGCTTCCAACTCACACCAAGACTGTGCCAAGGGATGTTGAATTGATTGGTTCTGGCCTATGGGACGCCCAAATATTCGCCGATCCTTCGCGTACTGACAGGCGCGACCAAGGGCAACCCTGCCGACCCCTATTGCTTCAGCAGCTATTAAAATTCGCTCTGGGTTCAACCCATGCAACAAGTACTGAAAGCCCTTTCCTTCCTCCCCGATGCGATCTTCAAATGGCACCCGCAACTCATTGATAAATAGCTCATTAGAGTCGACGGCCTTCCTCCCCATTTTTTCTATTTCTCGAACCTCAATGGCCCTTCTATCAAGGTCTGTATAAAATAACGACAGCCCGTCACTAGGTTTTTCACACTGTTCTATAGGCCTTGTTCGAGCGATGAGTAATATTTTATCAGCAACTTGGGCAGTTGATGTCCAGACTTTGTGTCCCGAGATTAGGTAATGGTCATTCTTGGGGATTGCCTTAGTTTTGAGGTGGGTCGTGTCTAGACCTGCATCGGGTTCAGTTACTCCAAAGCACGCCCTTGTCTCACCATTTATCAACGGAGGAAGCATTCGCTGTTTCTGTTCCTCATTGCCGAACACCACTATGACATTTGGCCCAAAAATATTCATGTGCACAGCAGAGCAGCCGCTCATTGCGGCGCCAGATTCCGCGATTGTTTGCATCATTAAAGCCGCCTCTGTGATCCCAAGGCCAGACCCCCCCTGCGCTTCAGGCATGGCAATACCTAGCCAACCATCTTTGGCTAAGGCGGAGCAGAACTCGTGTGGAAAATCACCTGACTGATCATGGGAAAGCCAGTAGTTATCATCAAATTGGTCGCAGATTTTTGAAACTGAATTAGCGATCTGTTCGTGTTCTGGAGTAAATGAAAAGTCCACCGGTGTCTCCTAGGAAAATGTGAATTACAGGATCTAATAAAGTATGGAATACTCTTCTAAGCCGCTTATAATAAAGAATAGTCGAGTATTTAGCATTTGGTGTAACGGCACACCTAAGCCTATTCATTGTTTCCTTGGGCGACAACATTTTCTTAGTGAGTGCGATTTTGCCAAAAATTTAGCGTATTCAGGAAGACCATTTTTCCTGTTATTGTTTGTTTTGTATTGAGGGGTGTAAGCAGGGCGCTATACGCCCCAAGCTTCTGTGTTGCGTTTTTCATATCAGGCTGTGTGATATGGTATGGGAGTTTGTGGAGAGGACAGCATTGGTCCAGCGGGGTATTAGCGCTGTTTGAGAAATGGAAACCAAATTCCTTTGAAGACAGGCGGAGTTTGTAGATGAACAANGACCTTACGCGATTGTCTGAAATGCCCCACGTTTTAGTTGTGGATGATGATCGTAGNCTCAGGTCCTTGCTAAAAGATTATTTGAGTGAAAACGGATTCTTGGTGTCAGCCGCCGAGAGTGCAGGTGACGCTCGAGTAAAAATGGAATATTTTGATTTTGATATACTTGTCGTGGATGTAATGATGGAAGGCGAGACGGGAATAGAATTTATGCAAACTCTTCGATCGTGTGATGATATACCGATCCTTCTTTTGACCGCAATGGGGGAGTCCGAGGATAGAATACGTGGTTTAGCGAGCGGTGCCGACGATTACTTGGCTAAACCATTTGAGCCACAAGAGTTAGTGCTACGTCTTCAGGCCATCCTAAGGCGATCGAGTGCCTCTAAAGGTTTGTTCTCCGGAAAAATTATTTTTGGTGACTTTGTTTTTGACGATAAGCAGGGTGAGTTGCGTAAACGAGACGAGCTTATAAGTTTAACATCAGGGGAGCTCGGTCTTTTGAGAGTATTCACAAAAAATGTTGGGGTAGTGGTATCTCGGGAGACTTTAGCCTCCCGTGCCGGAATAGAGGCGCGAACAGTGGATGTGCAAATAGCGAGGCTGCGGCGCAAGATAGAACAAAACCCTCGTCTTCCGCAGTTTTTAAGCACTGTCAGGGGGGAGGGATATGTCCTGCGAGAGGGGTAGAATGAGGTGACTATCCAGAACCAACGAAAACGGATAATGCCAACTTCCCTATTCGGAAGGTCGCTGCTCATTGTAGTACTGCCGCTACTTTTGTTGCAGACGGTTTCCATGTTTATTTTTTATAATAGCCATTGGGAGGATGTGGGCCGGCGATTGGCTCTCGGACTTGGCGGTGAGATAGCCATGTTGGCTGAGGCGATAGCAAGGTATCCAGATGGCGCACAACGCGATTGGATATTATATAGAGCCCAGGCCGACTTATCTATGAGGGTTCGTGTTCTTGAGAGTGATCAAATGCCCGAAGGGAAGGGAAACTATTTTGGCGCTTTGGATAAAACGCTACGACGAGTATTGCCCGAACAAATTTCGGAGCCATTTAGCTTTGATACTTCTAAGGGGGATACCGTCACGATTTGGGTTCAGTTAAAAGAGAACGTGTTGGAAGTTCGTGTTCCCAGAAAGCGGTTATTTAGTTCTACAACATATGTTTTCTTGGCGTGGATGGTGGGAACTTCATTAATTCTTTTGACTATCGCGGTGTATTTCCTGCGACGCCAAATTCGTCCTATCCGCCGTTTGGCACAGGCGGCAGATAGTTTCGGTAAGGCTATGCAAGTTATTTCGTTTAAGCCTGAAGGTGCTAGGGAGGTGCGCCAGGCGGCGAACGCCTTTTTGCTAATGCGTGAACGAATCCGACGTCAAATTACCCAGCGTACCGAGATGCTGGCGGGGGTAAGCCATGACCTTCGAACGCCTTTGACACGGATGAAGCTTCAACTGGCGATGCTACCGGAAAGTGACTATTCCGCGGGGTTACGTAACGATGTGTTGGAGATGGAGAAAATGGTGGATGGTTATCTGGCCTTTGCACGAGGGGAGGGGAGCGAAGTGGTGGTGCCAGTTTATATAGACACCATGCTGAATGATGTTGTGGAGGAGGCTCGCCGTGGGGGAGCTGATGTGACCTTCAATGAGTTTTCTGGCGTCCAACTTATGGGTCGGCCCAACGCGTTAAAGCGAGCAGTAACTAACCTAATTGATAACGCAGTTCGATACAGCTACGAGGTCACCTTGGTAGCCCGAAAGAAGGCAGAAGCGCTTGAAATCACCGTAGATGACAATGGGCCTGGTATCCCCGAAAGTCAGAGAGATTCCGTATTCAAACCGTTTTTTCGCATGGATCAGTCCCGGAATGCAGAAACGGGGGGTGTGGGTTTGGGGCTTACAATAGCGCGCGATGTCGTTCGTAATCATGGCGGCGATTTGGTGCTGTCGGAGTCGCCTCGGGGTGGGGTAAGTGCGTTAATTCGCCTGCCTCTCTAGTTTTGCGGCCTTCCTATTTTAGCGGGATTGAGCTAGAAGGTATTGGTTCACAGTTAGCTTACTTTGTGCTGCCGCAGACACGTGCCAAGAAACGATCAGCTTCAATGAGTTTTTCATTGAGCTCTGCCATGGTTGGCCCGAGGTCGTCGCTATCGTCGGAGAACCAACGGCGGAGAACCAGCAAGTAAATAGCAGTTAAGCCGTGTGCTTGCCATGGCACTCTGGCAGTGCCTCTCCGTATTTGTGCGTAATCAAGCATGGTGGCCATAGATTTATTCAGACCAACGCAAAGTTTGAAACCTTGGATAGGTTGTTTTATGCCATAACTTGCCACAGAAGCTAGCCCAGGCTTCCATGGTTCAATGACGTCGATGCGCTCCATTAGCACTTCAAATAACCTTTCTTTAGGCGCACCCTCCGACCAATTTGGGGTTTGCCTGTCTGCAATCTGTAGGTCCGTGCGGGTTCGGAAGGCCTCCAAAATATTCCACTCAGAGGGGAAAATAGCTTTCACCTCCTGTTCCGGGAGGTCGGTTTCCCTCCCAATCTTCTGAAGGGTGACGTTGGCCCAGCCAACCTCGCCGGCCAGTGAGAGGGCGGTATCTATGATAAGGGTTTGTAGATTGACATCTGTTTGGCGGTCTTTTCTCTTCTGATTATTCATTCAAATGTTCCTGTCCACCAAAACTGAATCGCACTTGCTAACCTGCCAACTCCCTGCTGCGGGTTACTGCTTTATTGACGGCCTGTAAAAACAGTTCTGAAAGCCGATCATTCGACATCAATACTGTCAGGGCGGCTTCTGTAGTTCCCCCAGGGCTTGTTACGTTCTGGCGTAATATACTGGGGGAAAGTGCGCTTTCTTCCGCGAGAGCTGCAGCGCCTGCTACTGTGGTGACCGCCAATTCGTTTGCTAAATCTTGATCTAAGCCCGCTTTAAGCCCAGCTTCCGCTAACACCTCTATCAAAAGGAAGACATAGGCTGGTCCACTTCCGGAGACAGCTGTTACCGGATCCATCAATTCCTCATTATTAACCCAACGAACTTTTCCCACCGCACTCACAAGCGCTTGGCAGAGAGTTTTCTGTTTACTGTTTACATGATCATTGGAACAAAGAACTGTCATACCTTTCCCGATAGACGCTGGAGTATTTGGCATAGCACGAACTATGGGTGAGTTAGCTCCTAAGATTCCTTCAAAATAATCAAGCGTCTTGCCAGCAGCAATTGAGAGTATCAAAGAGCCCTGCTGAGCCAGATCTCTGTAAAGGGGTACAACGGCATCCATTGCCTGTGGTTTGATAGCAAATACCACGATAGGTTGGCCAATCCCAGTGTTGATTGCTTCTAAGGTCTCAAACGTTTGTAGAGAATACGTTTCTCTAAAATGTTTGGCACGAGCTATGTCTGGCTCAATCAGCACAAGGTCACTGGATTGAATAATTTTTCGCGTTAGCCAGGCGTCTACGAGGGCTCCACCCATCTTTCCTGCTCCGACGAGTAGGATGCGACGATTGTCTCCGGTTTGTCTGGCCATTTAATCTTCCTTAGGGCTTGGGTCGCCTTTGACAGCCGTCCTTTGTTTTTGCTGTTTTGGTCTCTTTTTTGTAGCTCTGTCTGCTAGTTGCCCTCTTAGCTGAGCCTTGAGCTCCTCAAGTTGTGTTGCCAGCGCTTCATTTTCTTTGCGAGCCCTGATCGCCATGGCTTGAACCGCCTCAAATTCATCCCGTTTCACTAAATCCATACGGACTAATATCTTTTCCAGTTTTTCATGCAGCCTGGCCTCTGCCTCATCTTTAAGAGTGGAAAAAGATGAGAATGCTCCACCCGCGATCTTTGCCAAGTCATCCAACAAACGATTTTCACTTTGCATTTCCTTCGCTCCTGAAAGGTGTCAGTGTGTTTAAGCCATTCCATGCTACTATCTGAGGCAATAGCTTGCTAGGACAAACAAGCAGCTCTATAACCCGATGAATGATTATAGTTACCGGTGGCGCAGGATTCATAGGTTCTAATGTAATTGCAGGTCTCAATGAGCGAGGCAGGCAAGACATTATTTTGTGCGATTCACTAGGGTCCGATGATAAGTGGCGTAATTTGAACGGCAAAAGTATTATAGATGTTCTCTCTCCGGGAGATTTATCGTCTTTGATGCGAAGTGGGTCGTTAGGTAGCTATGAGGGGAAAATAGAGGCAGTCTTTCATTTGGGTGCTAATTCGTCCACGGTTGAGACTGATATCGATGCTCTTTTGACAGAGAACTTTCGCTACAGTTGTGATCTATGGAGGACATGTGCGTCGAAAGGTATTCGCCTGATTTACGCTTCTTCTGCTGCTACTTATGGCAATGGAAGTGCTGGATTTACGGATGGGCTAGACGAAGAACTGTTGGCCACTTTAAGGCCGCTGAATGCCTACGGGTGGACTAAACACTTGTTTGATCAAAATGTGGCCCGCTGGGTTCAAGACCCGGGTACCCGGCCTCCACAGTATGCGGGCCTAAAGTTTTTTAATGTTTACGGGCCAAATGAATATCATAAAGGCTTTATGAAGAGTGTTGTGTGTGAAAAATACACGATGGCACACCGAGACGAGCCTATTACATTATTTAAGTCGTACAATGAAGGGTACACAGATGGAGGCCAGCTTCGTGACTTTATTTATGTTAAAGATTGTGTCGATGTTATGCTCTGGCTGTTTGATACACCAACCGTAAACGGGCTTTTTAATGTGGGGACAGGCCAGGCGCGAAGTTTTGCCGAGTTAGCGGGGGCCTTGTTCAGCGCATTAGGTAAGGAGCCAAAAATAAAATATATCGACATGCCTGAGGGTGTTCGCGAACATTATCAGTACTTTACACAGGCAGATATTACCAGTTTGCGATTAGCAGGTTTTGGGGCACCGTTTACTACTTTGGAAGACGGTATAGCAGACTATGTGCAGAGGTTTTTGCTGCAGCAAGACCCCTATAGATAAGGCTGGGTGTGATATTCACATAGGCTGTGGCCCTGGCCTGCTGTGGTAGAGTTGTTAAAAATAGGTGACAGGATTCCCTATGAGTTCAAATGAGCATAGTAAATAGGAATGACGTTCCCAGAAATAGATCCAGTTGCATTTGAATTAGGCCCGTTCGTAGTTCGTT